>NZ_JBMDKL010000011.1:0-144779 GCF_057809695.1 Flavobacterium sp. FG139 | reverse complement strand
TAGACGCCTGCCGAATGCAAATAACCTCCTGCCAGATGCAAATAGACTCCTGCCGAATGCAAATGAACACCTGCCGAATGCAAATAGACGCCTGCCGAATGCAAATAACCTCCTGCCAGATGCAAATAGACTCCTGCCGGATGCAAATGAACACCTGCCGGATGCAAATGAACACCTGCCGAATGCAAATAACCTCCTGCCAAATGCAAATGAACTTATGCAGAATGCAAATAACCTCCTGCCAACCCACAACCTTTGCGTGCCTTGCGCCAAACCTTGCGCACTTTGCGGTTAAATCAACCTAAAAATCCAACAAACAACCAACCCTTGCGAACCTTGCGGTTAAATCAATCTAATTACTATATTTGTTTAAACCAATACGGCATACTATAATACCAACACCAAAAAAAACAACCATAGTAACATCTAAAGCAATGAAAATTCCAAGTTTTAACAATAACAAACCATTACAAATAGGCCTTCTAGCCATACTAACATGCGCAACACTAGCATTCAGCATCAAACACAACCAAGATAAAGAGCCAATGTACCGAATAGCCAAAATCAAAGTCGATCCTGCACAAGTAGACCAATACAACGCCGCACTAAAAGAACAAATGACCACAGCCATTGCCCAAGAACCCGGAGTACTATCCTATCAAGCAGTCGCCAATAAAAAAGAGCCCTCAGAAATCACCATCCTCGAATGCTACGCCAATACAGACGCCTACAAAGCACACATAGAAACGGCACATTTCAAAAAATACAAAGAAACCGTAAAAAACATGGTAACGTCCCTAGAACTCCAAGACGTAAACCTAATCTGTGCCGCCAAACAACCCAATCAATAAGTCTAGTAAACACCAACATTCCAAAGACAACATCAAACAGCCAATACCAAAACCACAAAAATGAAGATCACCTACAGTTTAGACCAAAACGACTACCTAACCAACCAACTATACCAAGCCTCCATCAATAAATCCGTTAGCAATACCCGAAGAAAAAGCGTTGTTTTTGTCGTGCTACTCTTTTTGCTCATTGCAGGCATAACCTACGATAAAGGCAACCAACTACAAAGCTACCTATTCATAGCCATGGCGTTAATAAGCCTATTCCTCTATCCCATATACCTCAGAAACCACTACAAAAAGCACTATACCAAATACATCATTGAAACCTACAAAAACCGTTTCGGCCAAACCTCCGAAGTCCTATTCGAAGACCACCAACTAAGTTGCACCTCCAACAACAGCGAGAGTAAATTCAACGTCAACCTCATCGAAGAAATCCATGAAATCGACAACTACATCTTCGTCAAACTAAACTCAAGCGGCAATCTCATCATCAAAAAATCAGAAATCCCCAACCTCAGCGACCTAATAGCCTACCTAAAAGACCTAGCAAAACAACAAAACGTCAACTACATCGAAGCCTTCAACTGGAAATGGAAATAAAACAATAACACCATAAAACGTTTTAATACCAATACAACTCCACAAAAACACAACCAACCCACAATGAAAAAACTATTTCAAATAGCCTTCCTTTTTATAGTTTGTAACACATTCTCACAAAACCTAGTCCCATACAAAGTTAGTGAGGATGTTTCCATCAGTATACCCGACAACTATAAAGTAACAGACACCCTAACACAAAAAATAACCAAAGGAACCATCGACAATGCCGTTGTAATTGTGATGAAGTCAATTCAAAAAGACACCACTACAACTATAGAAAGTAAAGAAGATTTACTAACCTATTACAAAGAAGCACAAAAAGGATTTTTAACGGGATTAAAAGGAAAATTTATGAAAAGAGAATTTCTAGAAATAGATAAAAAAATAGTATTAAAACTCAACTGCGAAAAAGTAATCAATGGAAAAACACAATATTTCGAAAACTATATGTTCATTCTAAACAACTATACCTATACCCTAATGTTTGCAAGCCTACTTCCAAACGATACCAATCTAGAAAGCCAAAAAGCCAAAATACTAGCCTCTCTAAAATTCAAACCCGGACTAACCATCCACAACCAGTTCAATAAGTATGACGAAAGCACTTTCGCCTATATGTTAGGCAAACTCATCGGCGCTTTTCTAGTCTATGGCGCTTTTGTAGCAGGCCTAGTATACCTAATCATCCAAAATAGAAAACGAAAAAGAAACGCCTTCTACCACAACAAAAACTAAACCCTAGTCTATTATCTATTATCTATCATCTATTCTCTATCATCTATCATCTATTCTCTCAAAACTAAACCCCATTCAATTTACTATTCTTATGGCTAAAGCTAAAATAAATCAATAAGCCTATAAGCAACCAACACGTAAAGTAAATCCAATTCCAAATACTCAATTGCGCCATCATATACAAACAACACGTTAATCCCAACAAAGGAATTAACGACAAGTTTTGTCTCCACGACCAAACCGCCAATGCAATCAAAGAAAAGAAGAAAATCCACATCGGAATTTTGTGTTTGAACAAATCAAAACCACTATCATACTTCATCGATTCAGCAACAGGCAACGAATCAACCACATTTTTATATTGCTGCTCATTTTCATAATATTTACTCATCATTTGCTCCAAATCGGTAGGCTTTACTTCACTATAATTGCGCTCAATTAAAAAACTATACACTTTTTTAGTTCCGTCCTCTCCTATCGAAGTGATAAAATCAGTAGGCTTCTTAATTTGTTTTTCATTGGTAATAAAGGCCAAAGACTCTTGCTTAAATTTAGTAAAAGACAACACCAATCCCACAGCAATCAATACAGGAAACACCAACTTAGAATTCACATAAGGTGTTTTAAATTTCCCTCTCGGAATGTTAGGCTTGTTTTGCAATACCAACACACCGGCACAAACCAGTACAAAGGCAAACAACGTCCCAATACTACACAAATCGGTAACCATCGTCAGGTTCAAGAATAAAGCAGGCACAGCCACCACAAATCCGGTTACTATAGTCGCATACGATGGGGTTTTAAACTTAGGATGCACTTTAGAAAAACGTTTAGGCAACAACCCATCACGACTCATACTCATCCAGATACGAGGTTGTCCCATTTGAAAAACCAACAACACCGACGCCATGGCAATAACTGCACTCACACCAATAATGCCCGACATCCATTTCAAATTCAATTTATCAAATACAAACGCCAAAGGATCACCTACATTCAAGGAAGCATAACTCACCATTCCGGTTAAAACCAAAGCAATAATAATGTATAAAATGGTGCAAATAATAATGGCCCACATCATTCCTCTAGGCAAATCACGCTGCGGATCTTTACATTCTTCTGCCGTTGTAGATATAGCATCAAAACCAATATAGGCAAAGAATACCGCCGAAACACCTTTCAAAATACCACCTACTCCATTCGGAGCAAACGGATGCCAATGCGCAGTATCAATATGAAAAATTCCCACAGCAATAACCAATAAAATGATACACAGTTTTACCACCACCATCAAATTACTAGCATTACGAGATTCTTTCATGCCTCTATACACCAAAGCCGTAATAATTACAATAATCAATAAGGCAGGCAAATCAGCAACCAAGTGAAACGACCCAATAGTTGGTGCCGTAGTCCATGCCGTATGTGCCGCTTGCAAACCAGCAGGCAAATTTTCAAACAACTTACCACCACTCATCAAAGCGGTAGCATCTTTAAAGCCATTAGAGGCCGTTAAATAATCCATCTGAATGTATTGCGGTAAATGAACCCCAATACTATCGAGCAATCCGGTAAAATAATCACTCCACGATATCGCAACCGTAATGTTGCCAATAGCATATTCCATAATCAACGCCCAACCAATAATCCAGGCGATAATTTCTCCAAAAGCCACATACGAATACGTATAAGCACTTCCCGAAACAGGGACCATAGAAGCAAATTCGGCGTAAGCAAAGGCGGCAAAACTACAAGCTACAGCTGTAAATAAAAACAAAAATATCACCGCCGGACCGCCATCAAAACTGGCTTTACCAATGGTACTGAATATTCCTGCTCCAATAATTGCTGCAATTCCAAAAGCAGTTAAATCTCTAGCTTTTAAATGCTTCCCTAAAGAATGATGTCCGTCAGCTTCATTTTTAGCGACTTGATTGAGAATATCTTGAACCGTTTTTTTTCTGAATAAATTGGAAAAATTCATATGCTATTAAAAGTTGATGGGTGTATTATAACAAACAAATATAGCATAATTTCACTAAGATTTAAAAAATTGACCATTTACAATTATAGTTATAATCTATAAAAAAATAAAGTTTAAATATTTTTAATCTATTATTATAATCCTAAAATCTGTAAATTTGTGTACCTGTGATACTCAGAAATGCAAACAAATCAATAGAAGTATTAATTTTAAAAAAAAACTAAACTTATGGAACCTTCAAACGACATCAGCAAATGCCCATTTCATCAAAATCAAAAAAGTCTAAACGACGGTGTTAAAAATCAAGATTGGTGGCCAAAAGCACTAAACCTAGATATTTTACACCAACACGATTCCAAAACCAATCCGCTTGGCGAAGATTTCAATTATGCAGAAGAATTTAAAAAACTGGATTTACAAGCGTTAAAAAACGATCTAAAAGCATTCATGACCGACAGTCAAGAGTGGTGGCCTGCCGATTGGGGGCATTATGGCGGTTTGATGATTCGTATGGCGTGGCATTCGGCAGGAACCTACAGAATAGCCGATGGACGTGGTGGTGCAGGCACAGGAAACCTTCGTTTTGCGCCACTAAACAGTTGGCCCGACAATGGAAACTTAGATAAAGCTCGCAGACTTTTATGGCCTTTAAAAAGAAAATACGGAAACAAAATCTCTTGGGCCGATTTAATAATTTTAGCGGGCACCATGGCGTATGAATCCATGGGATTAAAAGTATATGGATTTGCTGGTGGTCGTGAAAACATCTGGCATCCTGAGAAAGATGTATACTGGGGAGCCGAAAAAGAATGGCTGGCCAAATCAGGAAGCGAAGGAACACGATACTCTGGAGAAAGAGATTTAGAAAATCCATTAGCAGCAGTTATGATGGGATTAATATACGTAAATCCCGAAGGTGTAGACGGAAAACCCGACCCTTTAAAAACCGCTCATGACGTGCGCATCACGTTCCAAAGAATGGCCATGAATGATGAAGAAACGGTGGCGCTTACTGCCGGTGGACATACCGTTGGAAAAGCACACGGAAACGGAGATGCTGCTGCTTTAGGACCAGAGCCAGAAGGTGCTACCATTGAAAATCAAGGTTTGGGTTGGTTGAATCCAAAAGGCAATGGAAATGGACCAGATACCGTAACCAGTGGTTTAGAAGGTTCTTGGACAACGCATCCAACACGTTGGGATAACGAATATTTCGATTTGTTATTGAACCACGATTGGGAATTAACCAAAAGTCCGGCTGGAGCTTGGCAATGGGAACCCACCAACATCAAAGAAGAAGACAAACCTGTCGATGCCCACAATCCGTCTGTAAGAAGAAATCCGATCATGACTGATGCCGATATGGCAATGAAAATGGATCCTACTTATCGCGCAATTTCAGAACGCTTTCATAAAGATCCTGCCTATTTCTCTGAAGTTTTTGCTAGAGCTTGGTTCAAACTAACCCACCGCGATTTAGGGCCAAAAGACCGCTATTTAGGCGCTGATGTTCCTGCAGAAGATTTGATTTGGCAAGATCCTATTCCGAAAGTTAACTACACCTTGTCGGAAGCCGAAATTGAAGAATTGAAAAACAAATTACGCAACAGCGGATTAACTAGAGCCGAATTGATCAACACCGCTTGGGATAGTGCGCGTACGTTTAGAGGTTCCGATTTTAGAGGTGGTGCAAATGGCGCTAGAATCCGATTAGAACCACAACGAAATTGGGTAGCCAATGAGCCTGAAAGATTACACAAAGTTTTGGCAAAACTAACCGAAATTCAAGCCGGTTTGAGTAAAAAAGTAAGCCTAGCCGATTTAATTGTGCTTGGTGGAACGGCTGCTATTGAAAAAGCGGCACAAGAAGGTGGATTTGAGGTAAAAGTTCCTTTCCATGCCGGAAGAGGCGATGCTTCACAAGAAATGACCGATACCGAATCTTTTGAAGTTTTAGAACCAACCAACGATGCTTTCCGAAACTTTATGAAAGCCAAATATATCGTACAACCCGAAGAATTAATGTTAGATAAAGCACAACTTTTGGGTTTAACCGCTGCAGAAATGACCGTACTTATTGGCGGAATGCGTGTGCTTGGCACCAACTACAACGGAACAAAACATGGGGTGTTTACTAACAATGAAGGAGTGTTGAGTAATGATTTCTTTGTCAACTTAACCGATATGAACTACAGTTGGAAACCCGCAGGAGATAACCTATACAACATCGTAGACAAAAAATCGGGTGCCACTAAATGGACGGCTACACGAGTTGATTTGGTATTAGGTTCCAATTCGGTACTACGAGCTTACGCCGAAGTATATGCACAAGACGATAACAAAGAAAAATTTGTACACGATTTCATCAAAACTTGGAGCAAAGTGATGCATTTAGATCGTTTCGATTTAAAATAATACTATAAATCACAATTGCACTTTTATAAAAACCATCTTTTAAGGTGGTTTTTTTATTTTTAACTAAAGTTTAGCCTGTAATGCGTCCAATTTTGCAGAAATTAATACCAAAAAACATTAATAGTGTTTATCTATTACTTAATCAGAAAATATAATAAATATCATGTTTTTTTGCACATTCAATTTGTAGATTTGCACCAGAAAATTAGTATTAATTTATAAATAAAAAACCATGTCATTAGTAGGAAAAAAATTCCCAAACATCACAGTAGACGCCATCTCTTTTATGGGAGATAACCTTAGAATCAACGTTCTTGAAGAAGCCACTAAAAACAAGAAAAAAGTAGTATTGTTCTGGTATCCAAAAGATTTTACTTTTGTTTGTCCAACAGAATTACATGCTTTTCAAGCGGCATTACAAGAATTTGAAAAAAGAAATACCATGGTAATTGGTGCTTCATGCGACACTAACGAAGTACACTTTGCTTGGTTGAATACTCCAAAAAACAACGGTGGCATTGAAGGTGTAACCTACCCTATTTTAGCGGATACCACTCGCAATTTATCGGCTGCTTTAGACATTTTAGATGCCGAATGGGTATATGATGAAGAATTAAACGACGAAATCCTAGAAGGTTCTAACGTAACATTCAGAGCAACGTATCTAATTGACGAAGACGGAAAAATTTTCCACGAAAGTGTAAACGATATGCCTCTAGGTAGAAACGTTCAAGAATATTTGCGTCTTGTAGATGCGTATACACACGTTCAAACCAAAGGTGAAGTTTGTCCAGCCAACTGGGAAGAAGGAAAAGAGGCCATGAATGCTGATAGAAACAGTACCGCTTCTTATTTAGCTTCTCACTAATTCAATAACAAGAACAAAAAATCAACTTCAATATCAATAATCAAGTTTGGGTTAATTTTCAAATGTAACATAGTTGAAATTGAAGTTGAAATTTGAAATTTTAAAGATATGTTTCAAGAAATCACTCAAGATAATTTATCCGAAATTGTAGCTGCTAATAAAGTAGTGGTGGTACAATATTCCGCTTCATGGTGTGGCAACTGCCGTATTATGAAACCAAAATTCAAACTGTTGGCTTCTCAAAACGAAACTATTCCTTTTGTAATTGTGGATGCTGAACAATTTCCAGAATCAAGAAAATTAGCTAAAGTAGACAATTTACCCACCTTTGCGACGTTCAAAGACGGTGTTTTGGTCAATCAAACACAAACCAACAAAGCAGAAGTATTGACTGATTTGGTAGCAGAAGTTATTTAAATTAATTAGTAGGTTTTGGGTATATAGACTAATCTAAAAATCCAACACTCTAATAATCCAATAATCAAAAAAAATGAAATTACCGGTAATAAAACACCTAACACAATTCATTGACGATAACGATCAAGATTATCTGATAGAAACCATTGAAGTTCTTGAAAACCTCACCGAAATTCCAACTCTCAAAGATGAAGAATTGGAAGTAATTGGTGAATTGATTTCTAACATGTATGGTGCTTTAGAAGTACATAAAATGGTGAAAGAAGGTAAAGACAAGAAAACGGCTTTGAACGACTTTATGAAACGAGTGCTAGGCTCGATTGATAAGTAATTGGCCTTTTAAATAAAAAAAGCTCTCAAAAATGAGAGCTTTTTTTTATTTATAATATTTCTTCCGCAACCAAAAAGCAACATTAACTAAAATTATCAGTGCTGGAACCTCTACTAACGGACCAATAACCCCGGCAAAAGCTTGCCCACTATTGATTCCGAACACACCAATAGAAACTGCTATGGCCAATTCAAAATTATTTCCAGAGGCGGTAAACGAAATCGCGGCATTATCTCTATAATCTGCTCCAACTTTTTTACCTACAAAGAACATGAGTAAAAACATAATGGCGAAGAAAACAACCAACGGAATCGCAATTCGAAGCACATCCAAGGGTAATTGCACCATCATCTCACCTTTTAAACTGAACATAACTACAATAGTAAAAAGCAAGGCGATTAATGTGATGGGAGAAACAAACGGTAAAAACTTTTGGTTAAACCATTTATCACCCATAAATTTCTTTATTAAAAAGCGACTGCTTACGGCTAAAGCAAACGGAATTCCGAGGTAAATTCCAACCGTAGTCGCGATTTGAAAAATGGTGATATTCAAGGCTAATCCTTTAATTCCGAATAACGGCAGCATAATTTCTAAATAGAAATAAGCATACAAACTGAAAAACAGCACTTGAAGCAAACTATTAATTCCGACCAATCCAGCGGTCAATTCGCGGTTTCCTTCTGCCAATTCATTCCAAACAATTACCATAGCGATGCAAGGCGCTAATCCAATAATGATTAAACCGGTCATGTATTCGGGATATTCTTTCAAGAACAAAATGGAGAGTAAAAACATCAAAAACGGACCGACAATCCAAGTGATAATAAATGAGGCTACAAGTATTTTTGGCTTTTGAAACATCATCGGAATTTTGCTGAAATCTACTTTAGTTAACGGTGGATACATCATTAGTATTAAGCCAATTGCCAACGGAATATTGGTGGTTCCAGACGAAAATGAATTGATAAAATGCGCCGAATTCGGGATAAAATATCCTATTCCAACACCAATTAACATCGCTAAAAATATCCAAAGTGTTAAAAATCGATCTAAAAAACCTAATCTTTTTTTCATATAACTATTGCTTAATTTGAGAAAATACAAAATACATTTCGGAAGCTATTTCAAGGCTGCGTTCGGCATATTTTTGATTCATTAAATCAGTGCCGTCAAAGGCTTTCGGATCGTCGTATCGAATAGGCAAACGCTGTTCTGCACCGGCAATAAACGGACAGCCTTCATCGGCAGACGAGCACGTCATGATAGCTGCAAAATGGGAATTGGGATTGAACGCATCGTCAAAGGTTTTTGAAAAACAAATGACAGCAGCTTGATTTTCATCAAACTTTACCGCATAAATTGGATTTTGACTTTCACTTAACTTCTGAATATGAAACCCTTGATTGATTAACGTTTCGGCAACTTTTGGAAACATAGCAGTAGCTTCTGTTCCACCTGAATAACAAAACACCGATTTGATTCCGAAATGAAATGCCATCGTTTGTGCCCATATTTGAGACAAATGACTTCTCCGAGAATTGTGGGTACAAATAAAATTCAAACGTACTTCTTGATTAGTGTTTACCTTATTTTGAATGAAATCTACTAACGATTGTAACACTTCCTTACGTGCTTCTGAAATGGATGTTTTAGCGATTAATTCGATAGTGGAATTTAATTGTGATGGCATAAATTATTGCTTTTTAAAAGTCGAAAATATGAAATTTTGAGTCGTATTAAAGGGTGTTTGATGGTTTTCAGTGAAGCAACTTACAGCCTCAAAATCACTTCCAAAAACAGCATTAAATTTATCTTCTGAATAGTGTGTGATTTCTAATCCACTGCACTTTAAAGGCCCATTTTCTGAAAAAGTTCCAACAAACAAATATCCCTTTTGATTAATGGAGTTCGTTACAATCGACTTGTATTTTGCGATATCGTCTGGCGACGTCAAAAAATGAAAACTTGCTCTATCGTGCCAGACGTCAAAAGTAATTTCTGGCTTAAAATCCAATACATCAGAGACAACAAAAGTAACTTTGTCTTCAGAAGCTCCCAATCTATTTTTAATTCTATTTATAGCATGCTCTGAAATATCCAACAAATACAAATTGGAATACCCCATTTCTAATAAATTATCCATTAAATAGCTATCACCGCCTCCCACATCAATAATAGCTGCATCTTTTGGAATAGCGTTTTTTACAAAAAAATCTATAGAGGTTTGAGGTACTTTTTGATACCAACTGACTTCGTTTTCTTGCTTGGTAGAAAACACATTTTCCCAATGCTCTTTTTTATTCATAACCAATTGTTTAACAGCAGTTACTTTCTGATGTACAACAAGACGTTTTAGCTTTCCAAGCTCCAATTGGAACTTTCATTTTTTCAGGTGGAATTCCACAATGATCTTGTGCTAAACATGTCGTTTCTTTGGAGGTCAAATTGAAAACTCCATTGTTAAATTCTAACCCAAACTTTCCTATGGTAGCTTCCATTTGATATTCTACTTCCAACTCCAAATCTTGATCTCCAATTAACTTTTGAGAAGCCTCCATTATTTTAAACACCTTACTTGGCGCCAATCGATGCTCTACATCTGCGGCAAACCACACTTGAAAAGTTACCACTTTTTCTTCCCGAATTACGTTGCCACAATCGATAAAATTTTTGGTCAACAACCCCATTTCTGTAATGTGAAAATGCGCTGGAATCGAAGTCCCACTTGGCAATTGAATAGTAAAAACATCTACTTGCTCTAAACTGTTTTTGAATTCTGATAGTTTCATGTTTTTTATTTATAGTTACTGAGATACTTAGGTTCTGAGGCTCTGAGAAACTACTTAGTATCTCAGAACCTTACTTCTTTTTCAACAACATTTATTCTTTAATTTATAAGTAATCGAACCAAAATGCTGCTCTATTTTCTGAATCGTTTCAGGATTAATACAATAACAAATGGCGGTTCCTTCAATAGAACCTTTGATAATGTTCGCGTTTTTTAATTCCTTCAAATGCTGTGAAATGGTAGGTTGAGCCAAAGGCAATTCATTGACTATATCACCACAAATACAACTGTCTACCGACAACAAATAATCAACAATAGCTATGCGTGCAGGATGTGACAAGGCTTTAAAAAGTGTCGCCATTTCGTTGTGTTCTACTGAAAATGATTCTGATTTAGAAGCTCCCATTTGCTAATTAAATTTTAATATTGCAATATTACGATAAAACAATAATAGAAAACAACTAATTTAACAAATAATTGCTTTTATTACTCACTACAAAAATTCCTAATTCCTAATTTCAAATTCCTAATTATTTTCACTACTTTTGAATCCTCAAAAAAAAACTAAAAATGGCAAAAATTACATTAGGTGGAAACCCAATAAATACCAATGGTGAGTTACCAAAAGTAGGAACTTCAGCACCCAATTTTGAATTAGTAAAAAACGATTTATCAGTCGCTTCTTTAGCAGATTTTAAAGGAAGTAAATTGGTTTTAAATATTTTTCCAAGTATTGATACTGGAACTTGTGCCACATCGGTAAGAACTTTTAACGCTAAAGCAAGTGCTTTAGAAAACACTAAAGTATTGTGCATTTCTAGAGATTTACCTTTTGCTCAAAAACGTTTTTGCGGTGCCGAAGGATTGGAAAATGTAGTAAACTTATCTGATTTTAAAGACGGGAGTTTTGGAAAAAATTACGGATTAGAAATGGTAGATGGTCCTTTAGCTGGGTTGAGTTCAAGAGTGGTTATTGTTTTAGATGAAAACGGAACCGTTACTTATGCTGAACAAGTACCCGAAATTGCAGACGAACCAAATTACGAAGCTGCTTTAGCTGCACTTTAATTTTACACCTATGGGAGAATTTGAAAGAGATAAAACTTTCTTAACCGGAAGGCTTAAAAGTGTTGGGTTTGCTATAAAAGGCGCCATCAAACTGGTTACCACCGAACACAGTGTTATGGTGCAATCTTCAATTGGGGTTTTAATGGTAATAGCCGGTTTCTATTTTCACATTACGCATGTTGAATGGATGATTCAAACCCTAGCTATTGGTTTAGTGCTTGCTGTGGAAGGATTGAACACAGCTGCCGAAAAAATTGCCGATTTCATTCATCCTGAATTTCATGAAAAAATTGGTTTTATCAAAGACATAGCAGCTGGAGCGGTTTTATTTGCCGCATTCACAGCTATAGCTATAGGCTGTATGATTTATATTCCATACATAAGTACCCTTTTATAATATAATTTTCTATTTTTATAGCATCTATTGAATCTCGAATGGCAAAAACAGTTAAAAAAGAAAATACAAAAACATCAGAACCTGGAGAAAAGCTTCCATGGAAAATGAAAAGGCAATACAAAGTGATTTTTGGTTGCCTTTTGGTACTTTTATCTGTGGGGTTATTGGCCGCTTTTATTTCCTTCTTTATTCACGGTCAAGAAGATCAAAATATTGTCAACGAATTGTCAAATCGTGATGAAACGACTAACAATTGGTTGGGAAAAATGGGTGCTTTTTTGGCCGACTTGTTTATCTATAAAGGATTTGGTGCCGCTTCGTTTCTTTTTGTAAAATTATTCTTTTTAACTGGTGCCTTTATGGTCTTGGATTTACCACTTAAAAAACTAAAAAATACGTGGTTCTGGGATTTATTTGCCATCATCATTCTTTCCATTTTATTTGGCTTTTTTGCCAATTCCATTCCCGAATTAGGTGGCACCATTGGCTACGAAATGAATTTATTCTTTCAAGATTATATCGGAAAAATTGGTACACTACTGATCTTAATTTTTGGTGTGATCATTTATTTGATATTCAAAATCAAAATATCACCCGATACCATCAAAACCTTCTTTGAAAAGAAACACGATGAAATGAATGCCGATATGGCAGCCATGAAAACAAGTCCCGAAGTCGATTCGGCCGCTTACAACTTAGAAGAATACGCTGTTGAAGAAGCGCACGATGACTTAGACGAAATCATTGAAGAGCCATACATCAAACCTAATTCGCAATTTGAAGTCAACAAAGAAGCTCTAAAACCAACGATTTCGAGTTATTCACAAATCGAATTGGAACCGACTTTAAAAAACGAACCTAAACCGGTTGAATCAACTCCTACTCCGAAATTACATGTTACTGAACCTGAAATCATCAAGACCAACGACGATGCTTTTGTGATTGAAAAAGCACCAGACGAAGATGTAATGGAAGAAAATTTGGCTGCTAAATTAGTCGCAGACTTTGGATTATTTGATCCTACTTTGGAGTTATCCAACTACAAATTTCCAACTATTGATTTATTAAAAGAATATGCCAGCGTTGGAATTACCATCAATCAACAAGAATTAGAAGACAACAAAAACAATATTGTAGAAACCCTACGCAACTACAAAATTGACATTGCTCAAATAAAAGCCACCGTTGGACCTTCCGTAACCTTATATGAAATTGTTCCTGAAGCGGGAATCCGAATTTCAAAGATTAAAAGTTTGGAAGACGATATTGCGCTATCGCTTTCTGCATTAGGTATTCGTATCATTGCTCCTATTCCGGGTAAAGGAACTATTGGTATTGAGGTTCCCAACAAGAATCCTACTATGGTACCGATGAAAACGGTAATTGCTTCTGCTAAATTTCAAGAAGCCGAAATGGAATTGCCTATTGCATTAGGAAAAACCATTTCCAACGAAACTTTTGTATTTGACTTAGCCAAAATGCCGCACTTGTTGATGGCAGGTGCTACTGGTCAAGGAAAATCGGTAGGTTTGAATGCGGTGTTAACCTCGTTATTGTACAAAAAACATCCTGCCGAAGTGAAGTTTGTTTTGGTCGACCCGAAGAAAGTAGAATTGACACTTTTTAATAAAATAGAACGTCATTATTTAGCCAAATTACCCGATTCTGAAGATGCTATCATTACCGACAACAGCAAGGTTATCAATACGTTAAATTCGTTGTGTATCGAAATGGACAACCGCTATTCGTTATTGAAAGATGCAATGGTTCGAAACATCAAAGAATATAATGAAAAGTTCAAAGCACGTAAATTAAATCCGGAACACGGCCATCAATTTTTACCTTATATTGTGTTGGTTGTTGACGAGTTTGCCGATTTAATCATGACCGCTGGTAAAGAAGTAGAAACGCCTATTGCTCGTTTAGCGCAATTAGCAAGAGCTATCGGAATTCACTTAATTATTGCTACTCAAAGACCTTCTGTGAATGTGATTACAGGTATGATTAAAGCCAACTTCCCAGCGCGTATTGCCTTTAGAGTAACGTCAAAAATCGATTCCAGAACCATTTTAGATTCGGGTGGTGCCGATCAATTAATCGGTCGTGGAGATTTGTTATTCTCTAACGGAAATGACCTGGTACGCGTACAATGTGCCTTTGTTGATACTCCAGAAGTAGAAAAAATAGTTGACTATATTGGTTCACAAAAAGCCTATGCTACTGCCTTCATGCTGCCTGAATATGTGGGTGAAGAAAGTAGCGTGAAATTAGACATTGATATCTCAGAAAGAGACAGCATGTTTAGAGAAGCCGCCGAAATAATTGTAACAGCCCAGCAAGGTTCGGCATCATTATTGCAAAGAAAATTAAAACTGGGGTACAACCGTGCAGGAAGATTGATTGATCAATTGGAAGCTGCCGGAATTGTAGGTCCGTTTGAAGGCAGTAAAGCCAGAAGTGTTAACATTCCTGACTTAGTGGCTCTCGATCAATTTTTAAACAATGAACAAAACAATTAGTAAAATGAACAAATTTCTGTCAATTGCCTTCTTATTAGTTTTTGGTTTTACCACAACTGCGCAAGACAAAAAAGCCAAAGCACTTTTAGACGAAGTAACGGCTAAAATAAAAAGTTATGACAACATTGTTATTGACTTTAAATATACTCTAAATAACGCCAAAGAAAACATCAATCAAGACAGTAAAGGAAACGTAACGCTTCAAGGAAACAAATACGTTTTAAACTTTATGGGTGTGACCAAAATATTTGACGGAAAAAAAACCTATACCATCGTTCCTGAAGACGAAGAAGTAACGATTTCTAGCGTGAATGACAGCGATGAAAAAGCCATCACGCCTTCTAAAATGTTGACTTTTTTCAACACTGGATACAAATTCACTTGGGATATTCTTCAAGATATTAAAGGTCGTAAAATTCAATACATCAAACTAACGCCTACGAATGCCAAAGACCAACGTAAAGAAATTTTATTAGGCATTGACATCCAAACAAAAACCATTTATAATCTGATTGAGATTGGTAAAAACGGTACCAAAACAACCTTGACTGTTAATTCTTTCAAAACCAATCAGCCATTGTCAAAAAATCAATTTACCTTTGTAGCCAGTAAATACCCTAACTACTACATCAATAAATTAGATTAACCGGAAGTGAAAATCCTCGACAGATATTTATTAAAAACATTCCTGATTACATTTACTACGGTATTTGTAATCTTGTTTTTTATATTTATACTGCAAACCGTTTGGTTGTTTATCTCTGAGCTTGCTGGTAAAGATTTAGATGTTCTTTTAGTGATCAAATTCCTTTTATTCTCAATGCCTCGCATTGTACCATTAGTGTTGCCACTGTCGGTATTGTTAGCTTCTATCATGACATTTGGTAGTTTGGCCGAGAATTATGAATTTGCTGCCATGAAATCTTCTGGAATTTCGTTTCAAAGAACCATGCGAAGCATTACCATCTTCATCATCTTTTTGAGTATTGTTTCGTTCTTTTTTGCCAACAATGTAATTCCGTATGCCGAATATAAATTCATCAATTTTAGACGAAATATTGCCCAAGTAAAGCCTGCCATGGCTATTGCAGAAGGTCAGTTTAGTGAAGTTGGGAATTACACCATTAAAGTAGAAAAAAAATCGGGTGAAAAAGGTAATTTTCTCAAAGGTGTTACCATTCATAGAAAACTACCTAACGGTGAAGGAAGTACCACCGTTATTAAAGCAGAAAAAGGCGAATTGGTGAGTAGCGAATCGTCGAATACTCTTAAATTAGTATTGACTAATGGGAATTACTACGAAGACATTATTCCTAAAAAATACGAAGAGCGCAACAAGATTCCTTTTGCTAAAGGCACTTTTAAGACCGATGTTATTAACATTGATTTATCTAAATTAAATCAAGACAACATGAACAATGTGGATATTTCAAACACCAACACCATGTTGAACATCAACGAACTTCGATTTACGATTGATTCTTTGAATAAAAATTATAGAAAAGATTTAAAATCATACGCCGAAAACATCTATTTGAGAACCGGTGTTGCCAATACGTTCTATTCGAGCGCTAGTGCCATTCCAGTTCAAAAAGTTACAGGAACCGATGTGCTTAAAAACCTCAATCCTTTTCAGAAAAAAGAAGTTTTTAAGGTTGCGGTTAACAATGTGGAAAATACGGGTTTTTCTATTGACAGTTCGGTTTTTGAAATGGA
Source organism: Flavobacterium sp. FG139 (assembly GCF_057809695.1). Classification (NCBI taxonomy): domain Bacteria; kingdom Pseudomonadati; phylum Bacteroidota; class Flavobacteriia; order Flavobacteriales; family Flavobacteriaceae; genus Flavobacterium; species Flavobacterium sp. FG139. The sequence goes on along the minus strand of NZ_JBMDKL010000011.1, from coordinate 128,078 downwards.
ATCGAAAGCTAAAAACATCAACAGCCATTGGATAGCCTTGTACGACAAATTCATGATTGCTTTTTCGTGTATCTTGATGTTTTTTATTGGAGCGCCTTTGGGCTCAATCATTCGAAAAGGTGGGTTAGGATTGCCCATTGTATTCGCAGTGGCGATTTTTATTGTATTCCACTTCATTAATACTTTCGGAAAAAGAGTTGCGCAAGAAAATCAAATGCCCGCCTTTATGGGCGTTTGGATGTCGTCTATGATTCTGACACCGTTAGCCGTGCTCCTAACCTATCGCGCTATAAATGACATTGGTGGTATGATCACTTTTGATGTGATAACCGATCCAATCAAAAAACTATTCGCTTCTAAAAAACCTAAAACAATAATAGAAACGACTCCTTCTACTGCTGTTGCAAAAGAAAAACGGGTAGACGAAACGCCTATTCAAGACGCAACTTTTGAATTACATGCCTATCAAAAAACGGTAAAAATACTGTTCCCATTGTATGCCATTTTGTGTGCAATTTCAGCAATATTATTTTATAAAAACACAACAATTATACTCACTACAGGAAGTATCGTTTTAGTAGCCTTTTTGTATTTTGTATATGTGGCTCAAAAAAATATTACTACCCTAGCTTCTAAAACAAAAACCACTATTGAACCCGGATTGTTCATCAGTGTCTTGGTCGCTTTTCCATTCTATCCAATTCTTTATTTTTACACTAAAAAAGTACTCTCTGAACTTGAAGTTCAAAAATTATAACACAACGACTAACTATTTTTATAATGTCAAATACTATACAACTTAACACCATTGAAGAAGCCATAGAAGATATTCGTCAAGGTAAAGTCATCATTGTTGTTGATGACGAAGACCGCGAAAACGAAGGCGATTTCTTGGCTGCAGCCGAAAAGGTAACTCCCGAAATGATTAACTTTATGGCGACACACGGTCGTGGACTAATTTGTGCGCCACTTACTGAATCGCGATGTAAAGAATTAGGGTTACACGCCATGGTGAGCAACAATACCGATCATATGGAAACGGCTTTCACAGTTTCTGTAGATTTGAAAGGCAATGGAGTAACCACTGGAATTTCTGCTGCTGATAGAGCCAAAACGATTCTATCATTAGTAGATGAAACCACTAAACCATTCGATTTAGCGCGTCCTGGACACATTTTTCCATTAGTAGCTAAACAAGGTGGTGTTTTGAGAAGAACGGGCCATACGGAAGCCGCTATTGATTTTGCACGATTGGCCGGATTTAAGTCGGCTGGTGTGATTGTAGAAATCATGAATGAAGACGGTACCATGGCACGCTTACCACAATTGGTGGATGTGGCTAAAAAGTTTGATTTAAAATTAGTTTCTATTGAGGCTTTGGTGGCCTACCGAATGCAGCATGACAGCTTGATTGTGAAAAAAGAAGATTTTGAAATTGAAACGCGTTTTGGACAATTCAGACTACGCGCCTATCTGCAAACCACCAATAAACAAGTGCATATTGCCTTAACCAAAGGAAGTTGGAGTGCTGGAGACGCTATTTTAACCCGAATCAATTCTACACAAATCAACAACGATATTCTTGGAACACTAACCAACAATGCCGATAAGAAATTGGACGACATGTTCCAAGTAATCAATACCGAAGGTAAAGGCGCAGTGTTATTCATCAATCAAGAAGTGCAATCATTAGATTTATTAAACCGATTGAAAGAGTTGAAATCGTTACAAGAACAAGGTGTTAAAAATGCACCTCAAATTAAAATGGACGCCAAAGATTTTGGCATTGGTGCTCAAATTTTACACGATATTGACATTACAAAAATTAAATTAATCACCAATACGCATCAAACAAAGCGTGTTGGAATGATTGGTTACGGACTTGAGATTACGGATTACGTAAAATATTAAAAAAAAATACGTTCCTAAAGTATAGAAAATGAAACGATTAGTTTGCACCATACAAATTAATCGTTTTTTTGTTGGATTTCTATTTGGAAAACAAAAAAAGGTTGTTATATTTGCATCCGCATTACGGAAGTAGGCACGACTTATTGGAGAAATGGCAGAGTGGTCGATTGCGGCAGTCTTGAAAACTGTTGACTGTAACAGGTCCGGGGGTTCGAATCCCTCTTTCTCCGCAGATTAAAACCGATTAGGAAACTAATCGGTTTTTTTATTTTTTTGAAACAGTGTCAAAAGACCATTTCATTTAATTTTATAGTTTTTTATTGAACAGCTAGATTTTCAAAATGACCAAATTTATTTTTTCTGTTATTCTACTACTATCGTGCGCTTTACCATTTGCTCAAGAACTAAATGATCTTGAAATAAAAAAGACCCGTAGCCTACAAGAAAACCTTATTTCAAATCCAGAAAAAGCCTATAATGACGCTTTAGAAATTAGTACTTCAAAAAACGAGTTGTTTCGTTTTCACGGAAGGTACTATGTTGCGAATTATTTTTATAACAAATCTGAGTTGATACGCGCAAAACAACTTTTGGTTAAACTTATAGAAAGCATCGAAAAAAGTGATCTTCCAAAATCTAGTAAAGGGTATCAAGACTTGATTGGCATGTGCATCAACAAACTATTTTATATCCATAAAAATTTAGGCGAATATGACACGGCGTTGTGGTATCTTAATCAATATAAAAACAAGGTGCCCAACAATCATTTTAACGAGCAATATGGGACTATAAAGGTAGCTATGGGCGATTATGTGGATGGCATTACTTTATTAAAAAAGGAATTAAAAACAACGCCACATCTGAAATTAGGTGTCGGAGAAAAAAAGACAATGAACAATAAATTGTTTGCTGACAAATACAATAGTATTGGTGATGCCTATCAAAAATATTATTTACAATCAAAAAAAGTAGTTTTCCTAGATTCTGCCAATTACTATTTTAATGCGGCAGCAACATTGATGTTAAAAGATAATTTTCATCCAGATTATACTAAGGCATTGCTGTGCATGAGAGAGGCAAAAAGTGCCGCTTTAGCTGAGAATTACGTCAAATCATTGTCTTTATACCGAGAAAGAAAAAAATATCCTGTTATTCAAGAAAACATAAGAACCGAACAATTATTTGATTTAGGCATGGCCGATTGTTTTCATCATTTAAAACAAGAAGATTCGGCTCTATTCTATTGTAATAAATATGTTAGAAACTATCAAATTACTAAAGTTTCAAAAGAAAATCTATTGATGGCCTACAACATTATGACACAGTGTTATAATGAAAAAAAAGATACTAAAAACGCCTACCACTATGCCCAAAAAAGTTTAGAATTAATTCAGTCCATTCAAGGAATAAAAAGTAAATCTTTGAATTTTCTTCACAATTATGATTTGAATATTATAAAAGAAGAGTCTAATAAAATTATTGCTTCAAAGAATTATTTTAAAATATCGCTTTTTAGTCTCTCTATTATTTTACTAATGGTTATTCTTGGGTTTTACTATTATTACAAACTTCAGAAGGAAAAACACAGCCGCTTTTTAAAAATCATCCAAAACCTTAAAGATACTAAAACTTCCGATATCTTTACGCCGCAAATTAATACCACTGAGGCACTTCCAAAACAAATACTAGACGAGGATCTTATTGAAAAAATTGCGATGGGTTTAAAAAAGTTGGAGCAAAAAGAATCATTTTTAGACCCAAACTTCAAGTTGGCATTTGTGGCTAAAAAATTAAATACAAATACTGCCTATCTATCTCAATACTTCAATCAGGTTATTCAAAAAACCTTTTCAGAATATACCCAAGAATTGCGAATTCAATATGCACTACAAAAACTTAATGATGCGCCTTATTTTCGTAAATATACCTTACAAGCCATAGCTGAAGAAGTGGGTTATAAAGATGCAAATACCTTTGTTAGAGTATTTAAAAAGCAAACAGGCCTTTCGCCAAATTATTACATTGAAAAGTTAGAAAATAACTTGTAATTCGTTAAAAATCATTATTATACCTGCTTTTATATATATGCTTATTTATAAATAGTCATATACATAAATTGTTGAAACAGTTTGTAATAAATATTTTTGGTCAAATCATTAATAGTAATTACAAAAGTTTAAAAACAATGAGGAAAAAAATTACCTTATCCTTTTTTTTGGTGTTCTTTCTTATGGCATCAAAAATTTCAGCTCAATGTACCACAGGAACCCAGTATCCTGCTGGAATTTATCAAGCCACTGGCGCAGCTGGTACAGGCGTTATCAACTCTGATGCTAGAACGGGCCAATATGCTAATGTACATGTTGAGGCATTAAGATATTATACTTTTTCCTCATCGGTAAATACTGATTATCTAACAATTACCAACGACACAGGAACGCAAGTACTTGCCTCTGGAGTCACTCCAGTGAGTTTTGTATCCGTTTACAATCAAGCGGTTCGATATTACATTCATCAAAATGCACAATGTCAAACTACCAATCAGTTTGTACGAACAAGAACCGTGACTTGGGTTACTGCACAAGATTGCCAAGACCCTACTCCTACTACTGTTACCAATATTTCACCGGTATCAGCTACCCTAAACTTTACACCTCCAGCTATTACGCCTTACTTTGGCTATAATGCTTATGTAAGCACTTCATCAGCGACACCGGGTGTATCCGTACCAATTAGTACGTCTACACCTACTTCAACTTCGGTTTTCGTTTCCAGTTTAAATCCCGATACAACTTATTATTATTGGCTTCGTTCTGAATGTGATTATCAAAAAGGACCTTGGATTTATGGTGGAACTTTTACCACAATCTCCTCATTGCTTTGTAATAGTGCCTATAATGGCATTAATCCTTCGTATACCGTTACACCAGACTGTACAGGTAGCGATGAGTGGATTGCTACTGACGTAAGAAGTAGTAGTTTTTCTAATGTTGCAGTTGTTGCTAATACTCAGTATGTTTTTAGAACCAATAATGGCAGTGATTTTATTACCATTACCAATGCTTTAGGAACTGTTGTTTATGCAACTGGCTCAACACCTTTAAGCTGGAATTCTGCAAGTACTTCTGGGGTGGTTCGTTTTTATAATCATGACAATGCGCAATGTGGTTATGGTGTTTCTATGGTAGGTACGCGCAATAAATATGTAAATTGTGTTACCTCGTCTGTTACTTGTTTTCCACCAACTAATATGGCTGTAGCCAACATTACTTCCAATTCCATACGAATGTCTTGGACGGCACCAACTAGTGCCCCAAGTGGTGGTTATGATCTTTATATCATCACTACCAATACAGCTCCGACAGCTACTAGTAACCCAACACACACTAACACTACTACCACTAAAGACATTAATGGTTTAACGGCTGGCGTTACTTACTACTATTGGATACGATCTAATTGTGGTACTGAAAAAAGTGCTTGGGCTTCAGGTGGCTCTTTCACAGTCAACCAATCTTTTAGTTGTAATGGCGCTATTTATGGTTTGTTTCCTAATACTACATTTACACCTACTTGTACTAGTAGTCCCGAAACCATTACCGCTACTGCTTTTGCAGGACAATATTCTAATGTAACCATTGCTTCCAACCAACAATATGTATTCTCTTCTTCAGTGGGTACTGATTTTATATCCATCACTAACAATGCAGGAACTGCAATTTTGGCAAGTGGTCTAACCCCATTAAGCTGGTCATCGGGAACAAATACTGGTGTGGTACGCTATTATTTACATTCTAACTCCAATTGTGGTTCGCAAAACACCAATAGAACAAAATACATGCAATGTGCTGCAACATCAAGTTGTGGTGTACCTTCGCAATTATCGGTTACGAATATTACATCTAATTCGTGCCGATTGAACTGGACAGCACCAGCCACCGCACCAACCAATTATGACATTTATATTATTACCACCAATATGGCACCTACAGCCGCTACCGCAGCAACTGTAACAAGTACAACGGCAGGTGTGGGAGTATTGAATGGATTATCGGCCGCAACGACTTATTATTATTGGTTGCGTTCTAATTGTAATGGAACAAAGAGTACTTGGGTTTCTGGAGGAAGTTTTACAACACTTGCCGCACTTGTATGTAACGGTGCAACCAATGGCTTGTATCCAGAAGCAACTTTTACGCCAACCTGTACGGGTAGTTCGCAACAAATTGTTGCCGATGCGTATGCTGGCGAATATGCCAACGTAAATGTAGTTGCTAATACACAATATACTTTTTCTACATCTGTATCTTCAGATTATATTACCGTAACCAATGCTTTAGGAGATACCGTGTTAGCCTCAGGAACCACAACGCTTAACTGGGTTTCGGGCACCTACTCTGGAGTGGTTAGATACCACATCAATACCAATGCTTCATGTGGTACACAAAACACCAACAGAATACGATATATTCAATGCATGGGCCTAGCGTCTTCTTGTGGAGTGCCTAGCAATTTAGCAGTGTCGAATATAACCTCAAATTCGTGCAGACTTACTTGGTCACCACCAACAACTGCACCTACGGGTTATGAGGTATATTTATCTACAACAAATACTGCTCCTGTAAGCGGAACAACTGCAACCTACAGTACTACAAACACTTTTATAGCATCCGTAAATCCATTAACGGCATCAACTACCTATTTTTATTGGGTACGATCTAATTGTAATGGCACAAAAAGTAATTGGGTTTCTGGAGGAAGTTTTACAACACTAACTCCATTAAATTGTAATGGTGCTGTGTATGGCTTGTATCCTGAAATCACTTTTACTCCTTCTTGTACTGGTAGTTCGGAACAAATTGTTAACAATGCTTATGCTGGAGAATATTCTAATGTAAATATTTTGATCAACAAACAATATACTTTTACAAGTTCTACTACTACTGATTATATCACGATTACGAATGCTGGTGGAACCGCTGTATTGGATAGTGGAGTAACTCCAGTAACATGGAATTCTAATTTTACTGGTGTTATCAGATATTACTTTAGTACCAGTGCCAATTGTGGTAGTCAAGGTACTTCTAGAATTCGTTACATCACTTGTGCTACACCAACAGGTTGTAATCCTCCTACTCAATTGTATACCGATGGGGTAACGTCAACCTCTATAAACATTGGCTGGGCAGCACCAACACCTGCACCAAGCAACGGCTATGTATATTGTTACAGTACGGTTAACGATCCGTTTTCTACGGCTGCTGTTACAGGAACTACAACGAATACCTTTGCCACGATTAGCAATTTATTACCAAATACTACCTATTATTTTTGGGTAAAATCGAACTGTGGTACTACACAAACCAGTTGGGTATCGGGTGGTTCGTTTACTACGTATGCCACTAATGCTTGTTTTCCTCCTACACAATTGTTTACAGATGGTTTAACAGCAACATCGGTGAACATTGGCTGGGCAGCACCAATACCAGCGCCTAGTAACGGCTATGTATATTGTTACAGTACGGTTAACGATCCATTTTCTACGGCTGCTGTTACAGGAACTACAACCAATACCTTTGCCGTGATAAACAATTTATCGCCAAATACTACCTATTATTTTTGGGTAAAATCGAATTGTGGTGCTACGCAAACCAGTTGGGTTTCGGGTGGTTCGTTTACTACGCCTGCAGCCTCAGGTTGTAATCCTCCAACACAACTGTTTTATGATGGTTTAGGTTCGACAACTAATAATATCGGCTGGATAACACCCACACCTGCACCAAGCAATGGCTATGTATATTGTTACAGCACGGTTAACGATCCGTTTTCTACGGCAGCCATCACTGGAACTACAACCAATACGGTTGTAACTTTAAGCAATTTATCACCAAACACCACCTATTATTTTTGGGTAAAATCTATTTGTGGAAACACGCAAACCAACTGGGTTTCGGGCGGTTCGTTTACCACGCAAACGCTTGGAACGGAAACATTTTTAATGGATAAAATAAAGCTGTATCCTAACCCTGTAGGTGCTGTATTTACGATCTCATTAGGCCAAACGATTTCATCAGTATCGGTTTGTAATCTTTTAGGTCAAGAATTAATTTCAAAATCGGTGAACAGCAATGAAGCCTCTGTAGATGTAGCTCATTTGTCTGCCGGAAGTTATTTAGTAAAAATTACTTCGGGTACTGAAACTAAAACAGTGAAAATTATTAAGCTGTAAATTTTTATTCCTTTATTTTAAAAATCCCAAATTTCATTCATGTGGAATTTGGGATTTTTATTTTAACATCTTGAGAGATTAAATTTAACAAATCAACAACAACCGATATTCTCCATCCTTTTCTACTGGTGCTCTGTGAATACACGGCGGTACGTTTTGGTTGGGATGGTCTACCGCCAAACGCCAGAGGTGCCCTATTCCTAAGTTAGTAGGTATAGCATTAGGCAATGGCTGGTAATGCAAATCGAAATAATTTTCTTTTAGAAAATCTTCAAATTGGTTGTCTGGACCGTTGTGGAGCACTTTTAGTTGTTCACGAATTTCGGGAATCAGCGCTTTTTGAATGGCTTGATCGTTGGCAATGAGATCACTTGCTGCTCCGTGGTAGGTGCATAAAAACGTGTCGGTAGCTATGGGTGAACGGTCTACATGAAACGAATAGACGTCTGTGGATATGAAATCAAAGTCAGTATCGCGTTCGTAGCATTTCAGTAAATTAAGTACAGGTGCCGCTCCAAAATCGGTTAACTCCTTTAAGTCGTTTAAGATAATCTCACGAGCGATTGCTCCTTGTTGTGTGAGTTGGAGCGTTAAAAGGTCTTGTGGTGTTACTTCGGTGATGTTTTCTTTTAATTGTAGCTGAGAAACAATCTCTTTGAAATCGCCTTCTAATTTTCGATGCCAGCACAAGGCATTGGTCGTTCCTGCAAAATCGGTGTGCACCAATTCAGAAAAAGTGTTTACCATACCAATGTGTGGGTGATTAGAAAATCTAGGATTCATAGTATTGCGTTGGTTTGAAGGTGTAAAATTACGGAATTGTAGTGCGATGTAGCCTATTTTAGTGAATAATTTGGGAACTATGTAGTGGTCTAAATCCTGAAAAAGAAACCTTTTGGTTATTTTATTTTATGAGTCGTATTCGAAATTACGTGACAAACATTTACTTTTGTTTGATGCTACTTTTAGGCAGCCAACTTGCACTCCTATTTCAATACAGTGAATTCGATATATGGAAAACGAAAAAATTATAGCGCTCATTATAGAAAAACTAGAAGCCAATTACCAAGAATTTGATATCAAGCAATATCTAATTCGTAGGAATGTGGATGTTTCAAATTTTAAAGCTCTTTTTGAAAAGGCTAAAAACCAACTAGAACACGATACACGGAGTAAAAATACGCGTCAAAGCTTGCTGCTATTTGGTACCTTTACGTTGTTAACGTTACTGACTATAGTGCTGTTTTATGGCTACTTACCAGCTGAAATTGAATCGGGTGACCAAGTTTTTTTACCGTTAGTAGGTTCATTATTAATTAGTGTTTTCGGATTGTTGGCGATTGTGTTTTATGGCAATTGGGCCAACCGATCTAATGAAACCATCATTACACCTACCATCAATTATCCGTTGTTGTTTACCATTGCGTTGTTTCCTTCGATGGTGTTCTTCTTTATTTTATCTTCCAAATTTGATTCGACGGCCAAAGAACTATTGAAACAAAATAAGGTTGAAGTAACAGGTACCATCATCTCTGGTGGCGGAACAGATCTCACCAACCTTAAAGGTCAAACAGTAAATTTTTCTAAACTGGTAGTCGAATTTGAAACCGTAGAAGGTCAAAAAGTAATTGCTTACAAAGATGTTTCGAAATACGAATTTGAAAAATATTATTTGGGACAAGACGTGAAAATGATTTATTCAAAGTCTAACCCTAATAATATTGATTTGTTGAGCTTTGATTCGAATGTGAAAGAACTAATGGGTTCGGAAGAACGCGCTTTGAAAGTAAACGATTTATTTACTTTATTTGGTAAAAAAGAGGCAGAAATTACAGCTGCCTTGAACGCCATTTCGTATGGTTGGGAATTTGATTTTTATAAAAAAATGTGGAGCAACAGCAAACGTGATGTGGCGGTAATTGTGAAAGGCAACACGATTAAATACCTTTCAACCGATTTCTTTACTTTTCCGTTACAACTGCAAAAACTAGGGTTTAAAGATTTACAACAAAAAGCGACGGCTGTCTCTGCCAAAGAACACATTGTGTTTGAAATGGGTACCAAATTCTATACTAATGATACGTTAAACATCAGTGTAGAACGCTTAAAAACAGATAACAATGGTAGCGATTTTGTGACGTTAACGACCATTATGAAAATAAAGTAGGACGATTAATAAACTGGTAAAATGATGTTTTATCGTAGAATTATAATCACCTTTGTATTGATGCTATATCAAATGATGTGGTGTAACCAATAAACACTACAATCATGAGTAAGATGCTAAAAATTGAAAAGAAATTTGAAGCCTTAACGGATATAGCGACAAAAGTTCTAGGCAAAACCATTACTTTTTTAGTGGCCTTGTGTTTGGTGATTTATTGGTGGGCTACTAACCTATTTACATCCCATGATTGGCATCAAAATATAGGTGATATTATTTTTGGGATTACGTTTTTGAGTTTATTTCTGATACAAAAATCGTTCAACCGCTATTCGGCATTGATTAATTTGAAATTAAATGAATTGGTGTCCAGTAATCTAGAAGCCAATAATTCGGTGTTGAATACCCATAAAAAAACCGAAAGTGAAATTACCGAATTGGTCAAAGAATACATAGACGAAGAGATTATTGAAATTGAAAAATTTATTGAAAAAGAAACAAAGAAGTAGCGACTTTAGGTTTTTTTAAAGCTATAAAAAAGACTCCCTTAATTTTAAATTAGTATTTCTAAATTGATTATCAAACAATTATAACATAGAAATTGTTTTAAAACAAACTAATTAAATGCCAATCACAAGGTTTAGAAATGTTAGATTGTTGAAGAAATTTTTATACATTTAAAAACTTTTAGAAACCAACAACGATCCACTATGAGCTTAAAAAAAGTAGTACTTCTTGTTTTATTAACTATTACTATAAAAGGTTTTGGACAAAATTCGGTGACCAAAATCAATACTAAATCGGGTGTGCATTACCATACTACAACAGTTGATTTTCCTATAACGGGTACCTACTTGTTTGAAGGTGGCGAACCTAAAGTGGTGCTTAATACTAACGGCACAGGCGTTTATCAATTGCACGACCAGCCACAACGACCTGTGGTGTGGGGAATAGAATGTAACGAAACTGGTGAACCCAAATTCATTAAAGGCTTTGATAGCGCTGCTTATACTTTATGGTACAGTTTTACCGATGGTGCTGAAAATGGCGAAATGGCTTGGTATGCCGTAGAGTTTACCCTTCATTTTAACTCCGAAAAAATGTTTATTCAAGGCGAACGCATGAAGTTGTTTAATGGCGAGAAAAAGTAGAATTACAAATTAGGCCTCTGATCATCGGATAAAAGTGTATTAGAGATAATATATAAAGCTATTATTTTTTACTTGATTGAATAATAGCTACACCTTTTTTAACGAGACGTCTACCTTTGATTTATACCACGCATAAATAGGTTTTTCAAAACCGTAATACAAGGCAATAGAAACTACCCAAAGTAGGATGAAATTTCGATCGGAAAAAAATATCCACGATTTCAATTTTAGATTGACATAACTAATGTGAACCAGATAAAATGCAAAGGAAGCATTGCCTAAAAACACCATCAATTTGGAAGACAAAAACCGCTGCAAATAAGTTCGTTGATGCATTAATCCGTGTAAGAGTAAAACAATACAAATGGGCACAATTGTAAAAAATAATAATTCACCTTGCCAATGATTGGTTCCGTGGTCGGTTCTCCGTTCTTGAAATAATCCAATAATGTATAAGCTTACCATAAAACCAAAGGCACCAAGAGTTGTGGCGTATTTTGCAAAAGGCAAGCGGCTGAAAAAGTTTGGGTAGTGTGCTAAAAACATTCCTGCGGCAAATAACACTGATTGTCCGGCAAAAGTGCTCATAACCACAAAATGAACTGGCGTAAGGTATCCACCTGAATTGGAACCGTAAGTGGTCCAAAACCATCCTATGAAAAGCATACTAGCAAGTAAAACTAATAAAAATAGTAGTAAATATTTGAGGTGTTTTTGAAGTAATACCATCAAAAATGGTGCAAAAGCATAAAAAGTCATTTCTACAGTTAGTGACCACGATTGTGCAATAGCGTCTAACGAATGTGTATTTGAAAATCCTTGTAATAAAAAGTAATGTGGCAGTAAAAAATGATTTTTTCCAAATGCAGGATCTATAAAATAAAGTGTCAACAAAAGCCAATACAAGGGCATTATCCGCACAATACGCTGCATAAAATAACCGCGGTACTTGGAAACGGATTGCATGGGTTGGCTTCCGTAGCTTTTAGCTATTAGAAATCCGCTCAACACAAAAAACAATTGTACGCCCAAATTGAATTCATTGCACAAACGAAATACTTCGGGATGCAAGTCGTCTTTCCAGTACTTTCGATTGTGGTACACAAAAATCATAATGGCAGCTATGGCCCGAATTCCGGTAAGCGCTTTAAAATGATTTGGTGTCGATGGGTTTGTTGTCATGCAAGCTTTACGCTACTTAAAGGGCGTAAATATAGCGCATTTTAAGGAATTTAATTTCTTAATCTAGGTTAAGTATAAATCTTGTGCTCGTAGTTTACCTTTGCTTTGAAAAAATAATGAGATGAATAGATTACACTTTATTGTTATAGGCAAAAACGATTCCATTGTGCGAACTTTGGTGAGAGTTATTTCGGCAAAAGAAGATTGGACGGCTTTTGGATGTCGTGAAACTTCAGAACTTTACCAACACTTACAAGAGGTGCCAACGGCAATTATACTATTAAGTTCTGGTCTAGATGCAGCAACAGAAAACGAAATTATGATAGAAGCTGTTCGAATTACGCCAACGGTTAAAGTGATAGTACATTATGGTGGTGGCAGCGGTTTGTTGTATAATGAAGTTCAAATGGCACTGTCTGAAAAATTATAAAAAATAAAAAAGTGCCCGATTTCTCGAGCACTTTAAAACAATCTGCAATTGAATTATGATTTTTTCTCTTCCGCTTTTTTACCAACGCAACATCCACCTTTTTTATCTTTAGAGCATGATTTTTTGTCTTTAGCACACTCTTTTTTCTCTGTTTCTTTCTTTTGAGTTTCTTGAGCGTTTACATTAGCAGCGAATAAGAATGCTGCAACAGCCATCATTGAAATTACTTTTTTCATTTTTATTGTTTTTAATTATTAATTACTTGTTGGTATTTCAAATATATAAAAATATTTATTTGGGCAGTCTTAAAATTATATTAATTGTATTATTTTTTGGTTTTTGGGCTTTTAACAAACATATTAAACAACAATCCACCAACTACAGCAAAGTACAAAGTACTGTTTATGGGTTTAGATGTTATGCGACAGGTTCCGCTAGCACAACCTACATATTTATAATACAGATAGCCTGAAATAGCGCCTATAATAGCACCTAAAGTGGTAATGAGAATTGCTTTTTTAGACATTACTGACTTTTATCTAAAATGATTTTGATAATTTCATCTTTAGACAATACACCCGATTGCCGCCACAATTGTTGTCCATTTTGAAACAACATCATTGTTGGAACGCCTCGCACTTGTTGCATGGCCGCCAATTCTTGATTCTTATCAACATCGACTTTAACTATAGAAATTCGTTCGCCAAGGCTATCTTTAACATCTTTAAGTATTGGTCCGAGCATTTGACAAGGCCCACACCAAGTAGCAAAAAAATCAATTAATACAGGTTTGTCGGAATTGATTAGATTGGAAAAACTAGTGTTCATTGTTTTTGATTTTATAGGTTATAGTACATCCGTTGGCGTTACATCCCATATTAAAAAGGGCTTGAAATAAAAAAAACAATCCAAATACAACAAAAAACCATTGTTGGGTTTCGTAGGCATTGTAAAATAAAAAAACAGCAAATCCCAAACGAAATGACCGCATTAAATTCCAATTGGTAAACAGAATTCTTTTCATCCTACTTTAAAGTTGACGGACATACATAACTGGTAGTTTTAATTCCGGTTTTTTTAATCGCTGCAAATCCACCTAAAACATTAACTACATTGTGATAGCCTCGAGCTTTTAATATAGAAGCCGCCATCATAGAACGGTATCCACCTGCACAAAACAAATAGAAGTCTTCCTCTTTAGGAAATTCAGCTAAGTGATCGTTTAAAAAATCTAAAGGTGTTGAAGGTACTTCTAAAACGTGTTCTGAAGTATATTCACCGGGTTTTCTAACATCAAATACTGGTAAACTATTGTGCATTTTAGTTTCTAAATCCGCTGCAGTTATTGAAGTTACGGTATCAAATTCCAATCCTGCTGCTTTCCAAGTTTCGAAACCGCCTTTTAAATACCCTAAAGTGGCATCATATCCTACTCTTGCCAATCGCTTTATCGTTTCTTCCTCTCTACCTTCGGGAGTTACTAATAGAATTGGTTGTTTGATGTCTAAAATTAACGCACCTACCCATGGAGCAAATCCGCCATCAATTCCGATAAAAATTGATTTCGGAATATGGCCTTTTTCAAAATCGTCTTGATGACGAACATCTAAAATTAAGGCATCGGTTTCATTGGCAACCAATTCGAAAGTTTTAGCGTCAAATGGTTTGGCTTCTTTAATAATGTCTTCTACATTGCTGTATCCTTCTTTATTTAATTTCACATTCATAGGAAAATAAGCTGGTGGTGGCAACAATCCGTCAGTCACTTCGGCCACAAATTCGGCTTTAGTCATGTCGGCTCGAAGGGCATAATTAGTTGCTTTTTGCTCACCAATACTTCCCACTGTTTCTTTGCTTAAATTTTTACCACAAGCACTACCGGCACCATGAGCTGGATATACAATTACATCATCGGCAAGTGTCATTACCTTATTTCGTAAACTTTCAAACAATATACCGGCCAATTGCTCTTGCGTCATATCGGCTGCTTTTTGCGCTAAATCGGGACGACCTACATCGCCCAAAAACAAAGTGTCTCCACTAAAAAGTGCGTAGTCTTTTCTGTTTTTATCTTTCAATAAATAACAGGAACTTTCCATGGTGTGACCCGGAGTATGCAAACACGTAATGGTTATATCACCCAATTGAAATACTTCTCCATCGGCAGCAATATGTGCCTTAAACGATGGGTTGGCATTGGGTCCGAATACAATGGGAGCACCTGTTTTTTCAGCTAATGTAACATGCCCACTCACGAAATCGGCATGAAAATGCGTTTCAAAAATATATTTTATTGTAGCATTATTTGCATTGGCTTTATCAATATAAGGTTGTACTTCACGCAACGGGTCAATAATGGCCACTTCGCCATTACTCTCAATATAATAAGCACCTTGTGCAAGACAGCCTGTATAAATTTGTTCTATTCTCATACCTAATATTAATTTACAGTGTAAAAATACTTCGTTTCAAAAAAAGTATTGGTAACTTTTGTTACAAATTTAACAAATAAAAAAGCACCGATTGCTCAGTGCTTCAAACAAAATAAACTAATGTACACCATTTTACAATAGTGTAGTCGGGCAAACGTAATCTGTTAAAGGCAGTGACGTTTTTTTGATTTCTTGAAATCCACCAACAACATCAACAAAATTGTCAAATCCGTTTTGTTTTAATATAGATGCTGCAATCATACTGCGATAGCCACCGGCACAATACAGTATGAACGAGAGATCTTTTGGAAATTCAGACAAATTTTGATGCAATACATTCAGAGGAATATTAACAGCATTGATAAGATGTTCCGATTGGTATTCACTTGCTTTTCGGACGTCAATAATGATTAAATTATCTTTTGGATATTGTTTTTCCAGTTGTTGCGCCGAAATTCGGTGAACTACCTGAGTTTCTTTTCCAGCATTTTTCCACGACTGAAATCCGCCATCCAAATATCCAATAACATGATCATAACCTACTCGAGACAATCGAATAATAGCTTCATCAACTTTAGAATTATCTTCCGTAACCAAAAGAATATCTTGATTGATGTTGGTAATTAATTCACCAACCCAAGAAGCAAAATTACTTTCCAGTCCGATGTTAAGGCTATTAGGGATAAACTCTTGAGCAAATAATTCAGATCGTCTAGTATCTAAAATTAGCACATCGGGTTGATTGGCATAGGTTTCAAATGTGATAACATCATACGGTTTATGTCCTCGATGCATAACGGTATCCAAGCTGTCATAACCTTGAATGTTCATCAATACATTTTTAGGAAAATATTGCGGCGGTGTGGTCAATCCTGATAAGATGGCCAATACAAAATCATCTTCAGATAAATTTGGATTCAAAGCGTAATTGGTTTTCTTTTGATTTCCTAACGTATCGGTGGTTTCTTTGCTCATATTTTTACCACAAGCACTACCCGCTCCATGGTTGGGATATACAATCAAGTCATTCGACAAAGGCATTATTTTTTCGCGTAAGGAATGAAATAAAAGTCGTGCCAATTTTTCTTTAGTCAAATCGGCTATGACGTGTTGTGCTAAATCGGGACGACCCACGTCTCCAATAAACAAAGTATCACCAGAGATTAATCCGTGTTCTTTACCTTCTTCATCCGAAACTAAAAAACAAGAACTTTCCATAGTATGTCCAGGAGTATGGATAAGTTTGATGGTAATTCCACCCAAATGAAAAACTTCTCCATCAACACCTACATGCCTATCAAAACCCGTTTTCATATCTGTAGGTCCGTATACAATAGTAGCACCTGTTTTTCGAGCCAAATCGATATGACCCGAAACAAAATCGGCATGAAAATGGGTTTCAAAAATATATTTTAAAGTAACGTTATCACGCTCCAACCGATCCAGATACGGTTGCGTTTCACGTAACGGATCTACAATAGCGGCTTCACCATTAGACGTAATGTAATAGGCCGCTTCAGAGATACAATTCGTATATATTTGTTCTAATTCCATCAGATTATATTTAAAATCATGTAAAATTAAAACAGTACTAGTCGGTAAAAAATGATAATTATCAGTCGGCTATTTTAAAAACAACTCGTTTAAAATAATAAAGATTCCCATCGCCAAAACAAACCATCCAAAACCTGTTTTGAGTTTTTCGCCGGCTACTTTTTTAGAAAGATAACTACCTATAAAAACGCCAATAATAGAACAAATAGTAAATGTCAGCAACAATTTCCATTCGATATTTTGTTCGGGACGAATATCACCAACAAACCCAATTAACGATTGCGCAGCGACAATAAAAAGCGATGTTCCCACAGCCATTTTCATTGGTGTTTTGGCTAAAAACAACAAAGCAGGGATGATTAAAAATCCGCCACCAGCACCTACAAATCCGGCTACAAAACCAATGAATAATCCTTGAAGAAAAATGGAAATGTAATTAAGTTTATCGTCATTACTTATTTTTTCTTTCAAAGGTTTGATCATTCTAACAGAAGCGGCAATCATCACAATGGCAAAAACCACCATGATTAAAACCGATTTGTGTAACGTAAAAGAAGCTGTTGAAAAAATTACTTCTGGAATGCTTGGAACGAGTATTTTTCGGGTAATAAAAACCGCCAATATGGTTGGGATACCAAACAATACCACCTTTTTAAAATCGACTAGTTGTTGCTTGGCTTTTTGAATACCACCAAACAAAGCTGTGGTTCCCACAATAAATAAGGAATAGGCTGTGGCCAAAATAGGTTCGACGCCCATGACATAAACCAAAATCGGAACTGATAAAATAGAACCTCCACTACCCACTAACCCTAATGTAATGCCTACAAAAACGGCTAAAATATATCCAAAAATATGACTGGTCTCCATTTGATTAAATATGAGTTACAAAGGTGTAGTATTTTAATTTAAATTATGTGACTTATGTTACGTTACACGCAAAAGTTCGATTGAAGCTCTGTGCAACACAATTTTTCCTTCTTTTTCTAATGCTTTTAACAAACGTGAAATTACCACACGAGACGTATGCAAATCGTAGGCAATTTCTTGATGCGTACTTTGAATGTGATTGGTTTTATTGACTTTAGCTTTTTCAGCAAGGTACTTCAACAAGCGTTCGTCCATGTGCATAAATGCCAGATTATCAATGGCTGTAAGCATTTCTTTGAGACGATTGTTATAGCTGTTGAATACAAAGTTTCTCCAACTTTTGTATTTCCCCAACCATTCTTCCATTTTAGTAACAGGAAGCATGATGAGTTGCACATCGGTTTCGGCTACAGCCCTAATTTCGCTTTTAGTATCACCTAAACAACAAGCCATGGTCATGGCACAAGTATCACCTTTTTCGATAAAGTACAATAACAATTCGCCTTCGTCAAAATCTTCCCTTAAAATCTTAATAGCTCCTTTAAGTAACAAAGGCATGTTTTTAATATAGTCGCCAAAATCGATTAAGATATCACCTTCTTCAAACTTATGAAAAACAGCCACTTGAGCCATCTCTTCCAATAGTTGTTCTTCAAAAATGGAACTGTAATTTGCTTTAATTAGATCAATCATCGTTCTCTTTTTAACAGCAATTCATAGCGTTCAATCCATTGTTCAACCGAAATTTTTGACAGTAATTCTCCAATTAATTGATACGGGATATCGTCTAATTTTTTAAATCGCACGCAACTTTTTCCCATATCCAATTTCGATTTACAATGTTTTGGATATTCGGCAACAAACCAATCGTGCATATCTTTATCACCATAAAGCACCATGTGGTAGATGTTAATGGAATTCTTTTGCGAAGCAATATTGAAAAAAGGCAATGGCAAATTTGGCGTACAATGATAGCCAGGAGGATAGATTTCATGAGGTACCACGTAACCCAACATACCGTAACTCATAACTTCTTTATAACCTTTAGGAAGATTTTCCAAAGCTACTTTTCGGAGTTTTTCCATGGCAATGCGTCGTTCTTCAGGTAATTCGGCTAAATATTCTTCGGGTGTGAGTGCTTTTGATTGCATAAAAATTGAATTGATAATGTAACTAATGTAAATTTTGACAACTAATGTCACTAAACAAAAGTAGTAATAATTTTTTTTAATAGCTTTACATCCTATTACTAGTAATCACTTATGGCGCACAAGAACCCGTTACGCAAGGATAAAACCTGTTTGAATTGTAATTATGTAGTTTCCGATCGTTTTTGTCCGAATTGCGGTCAAGAAAATACTGATACCCGCAAAACCTTCTTTCATTTGTTTGTGCATTTCTTTGAAGATTTGACTCATTATGAAAATGCCTTTTGGAAAACCATAAAAAACCTTATTTTCAGACCGGCTTCATTAACCAAAGAATACCTTTCGGGCAAGCGAATGAGCTATTTAGCACCTGTGCGTTTGTATATTTTTGTGAGTTTTGTTACCTTCTTTTTATTAAGCGTTATACCCGACAATGAAGATACTCCTGACGTGACACTTCCCAAAAAATCGGGTCTGGTTACCCCAAAAACAACCGAAAAAGATACGATTTTCAAAGAACAAGAAAAAATAATCGAGTTAGAGAAAAAAGGATTAATCACTAAAAAAGAATCCGATTCGCTTCAAAAATTTGTTTTGCAGGCTAAAGAAAAAGATCTTGAGAGTCACAATCAATTTACTTTATTAAGCAAATATTACAAATCGGTTCACGAATTGGATTCCATTCAAAAATATAGTAGTCCAGCTGAAAAATTAAACCCTGTCAGCTATTGGATCAATCGTAAAATGCAATTGGTTCAAGATAAATACAGTGCCGAAGAAATTAAAGAAAAATTCATAGAATCTTTTGTACATAATTTGCCCAAATCATTATTTTTATACATGCCGTTATTTGCTTTTGTATTGTGGGTTTTTCAAAACAAAAAACGTTGGTATTACTTTGATCATGGAATTTTTACCTTGCATTATTTTTCCTTTTTACTACTCGGAATTCTTATCATTCGAGTAGAAAGTTATTTGCTGGCTTTTTTAAGCGATTATGTCGTATTTAGAGTGATTGACTATTTATTTACTACAGTAGCGGTTTTGTATATGCTGTATTATTTTTTTCCAGCACATCATCGTTTTTATGGTGATTCCAGAATTATTTCGATTATAAAAGGAATTGTTATGTTTTTCATAAACATGGTATTCATCTTCATAATATTAACTTTATTTGCAATCTATACATTCATCAACATTCATTAATTATGAAAAAAAGAATCATAATACTCGGAGTAGTATCGGTTTTACTTGTTTCTTGCTCTAGCGGACAAAATGCAACCGCCACTAAGAATGCGCCAGTAGACGTTCAAAGTTATGTGAGTTCGATTACGGCACCCGAATTAAAAACGTATTTAACAGTGGTAGCTTCTGACGAAATGGAAGGTAGAGATACTGGAAGTGAAGGGCAGAAAAAAGCCGGAAAATACTTGATTGAACAATACAAGAAGATGGGAATTCCGTTTCCAAAAGGCGCCGATAGTTATTATCAAAAAGTGCCTGCCGAATTCATGAACAAACAATACAACGAAAATCTACCCGATTCTGAAAACATTTGGGCCTTTATTGAAGGTAGCGAAAAACCAGACGAAATTGTAGTCATTTCGGCGCATTACGACCATGTTGGCGTTAAAAACGGACAAGTCTATAATGGTGCCGATGATGATGGTTCGGGAACAGTAGCTTTATTGGAAATTGCGCAAGCCTTTGAAAAAGCAAAAAAAGAAGGTCACGGACCAAAACGTTCGATTTTAATTTTACACATGACTGGAGAAGAGCACGGATTGTATGGTTCGAGTTATTACTCCGAACACCCATTATTTCCTTTAGCCAATACCGTTGCCGATGTAAACATTGATATGATTGGTCGTCGCGACGAAGCACACAAAGACAGCAACAATTATATTTATTTAATTGGTTCCGATTATCTTTCTACTGACTTATACAACATTTGTGAGGCGGCAAACACCAAATACACGCAAATGGCAATCGATTACAAATACAACGATAGAAAAGACCCGAATCGTTTTTACTACCGTTCCGATCATTACAATTTTGCAAAACATGGAATTCCAGTGGTATTTTTATTCAACGGAACTCATGCCGATTACCATAAAGCGACCGATGAAGTTGATAAAATTGAGTTTGATGCCTTGGCAAAAAGAGCACAATTAGGCTTTTCCATTGCCTGGGAATTGGCCAATCGTGACAACCGAATAGTAGTTGATAAAGACGGAAAATAATTTGATAATCCATAAAAAAAGTTCGCTGATTAGCGAACTTTTTTTATTTAAAACCTTTTTTTGTATTCGTTCAATAAATTCTCTGAAAAGAATAATGACGAATACGAATCATTGGCTTGAGGATTGTTTTTTTCAAAATCGGCCAACTTATCCAAATATTTTTTGAGTTGTTCCTTGGTAAGTAAATTTCTATAATCTTCTTCTTGACGAATGAGCGTTTTGATATACAAAGCAGTATCTTTTTCATCTTCAGAAACATTCATTCGTTTGTAAATCACCAATAACTCTTTGTATTGATTGATGAATAATTCTTTAAACTTCGGATTCTGTTCATCAGTATAATTCACAATGCCGTAAGTAATTTTACCTTTGGTTTGCCAAAACATCGTTTCGCCTTCTTCACCTTTAGCCACAAAATTTTGCATCACGGCAACCTTCAACTTGATGGATTTCTCAAATTGTGCCTGACCGAGTAAAGGCAGTAATAAAAATAAAAAAAGTAGTTTCTTCATAGGTTTCATCTGTAAAACAAAATTAATAATAAATTAAAATCTACAAGGGTTTCTTTGAAATATTAGTACAAATCAAAACAATTCACTTAATTTGAAAACTATTAACAAACCAAACTTAATGAAAAATTTAACCCTTCAAGACATTAATGCTGTATTAAATGGTGTTATTGTGGGAACTATCTCTAATGCTATTACCGCGCCAGAGCAATTGGAATTGGCAAGCGAAACAGAAATTTCCTTCATTGGAAGTCGAAAATATGAAAAACTTTGGGAAACTTCTAAAGCTTGTGTGGCCATTGTAAATGAAGATATTACAATAGAACCAGGCGAAAACCGTGCTTTTATCAAAGTAAAAAATGCCGATTTGGCGATGTCACAGGTTTTGGAACTCTTTGCTCCTGCTCCACCCCAATTCAGTCATGAAATTCATCCCACTTCGGTTGTTGATGCTACAGCACAAATCGGAAACGGAACCAGAATTGGAGCCAATTGCTATGTGGGTCCGAATGTAATTCTAGGCGAAAACGTAACCTTATATCCCAATGTTACTATTCTTGACGAAAGTACCGTTGGTAAAAATACCGTAATTTGGTCGGGTGCCGTAGTGCGCGAACGTTGTCATATTGGTGCCTATTGCATTCTACATCCCAATTGCACTATTGGTGCTGACGGATTTGGATTCAGACCCTGTCCAGAAAGAGGTTTGGCAAAAATTCCACAAATTGGCAATGTAATTATTGGTAACAATGTAGAAATTGGAGCAAACTCATCGGTAGACAGAGGCAAATTCAGTTCTACTGTATTGGGCGATGGTTGTAAAATTGATAATTTGGTTCAAATTGGACACAATAGTAAGCTAGGTAGATTTTGTATTATGGCAGGAAACAGTGGTCTTGCCGGTTCAGTTACTCTCGGAAATGGTGTGATTATTGGCGGAAGTGCCTCCATAAAAGACCATTTAACATTAGGTGATGGCGCCATAATTGGTGCTGGCTCTGGTGTAGCAGCCGATGTTCCTGCTGGAAAAACCATGTTAGGCTATCCTGCTGTTGAAGCCCGAACAGCTTTAAAACAATGGGCGATTTTGAAACGAATGGCAACAGAATAAATAACTTATACCCACAAAAAAAGCCTTGAATTTCTTCAAGGCTTTTTAATTAAGGGTGGATGACCGGGTTCGAACCGGCGACTTCCGGCACCACAAACCAGCGCTCTAACCAGCTGAGCTACAACCACCATTTTTAACGAGTGCAAATATATTGCAAAAGTTTTATTTCCACAAAGAAAAAATGAAAAAATTATATCAAATTTCCTAAACTATTGACAGCCAAATACCTTTCTACAGTGAATCCTTCTGCATAATCGGTTCCTATGATTCTACCCAAATCTTGAGCACGATATTTCACACTGTCTAAAAAGTTTTTGGAACTAATTGGCGATTCTGGTTCGTTGGTATTTGGATTGTAAAACTGCGAACTATAAGCCAAAATAGATGCCATTTTAACGTCGATAAATCCTGAAATATCTACAACAAAATCGGGTTCTAAATTTTTCCATTGGATGTAATGATACACTACTTTTGGTCGCCAAGCTTCTTGCGCTTCACCATTCATCTCGGTTTTAATTTGACGTAAACCCGATAAAAAACAAGCATCTGAAACTAGCTTACTTCCTTTTCCATGATCAATATGACGGTCGTCAATAGCATTACACAGCACTATTTCGGGTTTGTATTTTCTGAGCATTTGAATCACTTTCAACTGATGTGTTTCGTCGTTGACAAAAAAACCATCACGCATATCCAAATTTTCTCTTACCGAAACACCTAGAATTGCTGAAGCTTTAGCCGATTCGGAATTGCGAATTTCAACGGTACCACGCGTACCCAATTCACCTCGAGTCAAATCGATAATACCAACTTTCTTTCCCAGACTAATTTCTTTTGCAATAGTTCCACTACAGCCTAATTCTACATCGTCTGGATGCGCCCCAAAGGCCAATATATCTAATTTCATAGTATCTTATTTTATAATTTCACTTTAAGCTTTGTGATTTCAAAGCACTTTTTTCATGGTTTGTGATTTGTTCACCGTTTCTTCAAATTCTTTTTCTGGAATACTTCCAATGTTAATACCACAGCCTACATACAATTTGGCTTTGGAATCCGAAATTTTCATACACCGTAAATTTACAAACAAATCAGAGTTTCCTTCTTTATAAGTCAGAAAATCTTTATTCCATTCGCCCAAAAACCCAGCATAAAACTCACGATTGTAACCTTCGTGCTCCAAAATAAATTCTTTGGCTTTGGCTTTTGGAAAACCACAAACCGCTGGTGTTGGATGTAACGCATCAATGATGTTGTTTATTTCTGATGGATTTTCGATCACCGCTTGAATGTCGGTTTTAATATGAACCACCGAACCGGCTTGAAAAGTGTAGGGCTCCGATTTTGAGACCTTATTTGAAACCCTTTCTAAATTAGCTACAATAAAATTAGCTACAATTTGTTGTTCGTTTATTTCTTTATTACCCCACTTAACACTTTCTAAACCAGTATTTAATTGTGTTCCAGCTAAAGCAACTGTTTTAACACTATTTTTTTCTATTTTCAAAAACTGCTCGGGACTGGCTCCTATCCAAAAACCAACTTTTGGATGATAAAAACAGTACTTGAAAGCCGTCGGATAATTTGAAATTAGTTTATTAAAAACCAATTCTAAGTCAAAATCAGAAACAGAAATTAATTCGCTTCTAGACAACACCACTTTTTCAAAAGCTCCTTTTTCAATTTCAGAAACCGCTTTTTTTACTAAATTTTCAAAATTGGATTTAGCGTCCATATCTGTAAAAAACTCCTTTTGATTTGGATATACAAAATCCAATAAAGAAACGGTTTCAACATAGACATCCGATTGGTCTTCAGGAATCAAATACCTTCTTTCGTTATCAAAAGAAACGAAAGCGAATCCCGACGAAGCCTCGTCCATTTCATACATGAAATCGTTTTTTTGAATCAACGCAATGGCTTTGTTAGAATTGGGTTTACAATAACAAACAAAAGGCATTTTGTTCGAAAACTGCTCTTTAATTTTTTGAAATAAGGCACTCATTAGCGTCGTGGCAAAACCATATTAGTTAGTTTGCAAAGCGAAATCAACTTGTCGCTTTCATCCACAATTCGGATTTCCCACAAATGAATACTAGCACCTTTATGCAGGATTCGCGCCGTTGCCGTAACCATTCCTTCTCGTTTGCTTCTCAGATGATTTGCTGAGATTTCTATTCCGCGTACTTCTTGTTTCTCTGGATTGACAAACATCATGGAAGCAGCAGACCCAACACTTTCTGCCAAAGCCACAGAGGCACCACCATGAAGCAATCCCATTGGCTGATGCACTCTAGGATTTACTGGCATGGTTGCCACTAGATAATCTTCCCCAGCATCGGTATATTCAATTTCTAAAGTTTGCATTAAGGTGTTTTTAGACCAATCATTGCAAAGTTGAAGCATTTTTTCTCTATCAAAAGACATAGTAATTTTTTTAAGCAAAATTAATGATTTTAAATAGAATCCGTAGATTGTTTTAACAATTGCAAACTAAAATAGTTTTTGCTGCGTTAGTACTTTTGGAAAATCTGTTTTTGAGTTTTCAAATAAATACATACATTTACCAAAATTAGACCGTACAACATGCGTAAATTACTTTTTTTTCTTCTTGCTGGAATCACTTTTGCCGTAACTTCATGCCGAAGCGACTTTGCCTTTGAATCGAACACTGGAGGCTTAGAATTCTCCAAAGACACTGTATATTTAGATACCGTTTTTACTAACATTGGATCAAGCACCTATCGTTTAAAAGTATACAACCGAAGTAATAAAGATATTTCCATTCCAAAAATTCAATTGGGAAAAGGCCTCAATTCGAAATACCGATTGATGGTAGATGGTATGACTGGTGATGCTGGCGCACAAGGAAAAATCTTCAGCAATGTAGAACTTTTAGCCAAAGACAGTTTGTTTATTTTTATTGAAGTGACGAGCGATGTAGCGAGCGCTAATCCTACTGATTTTCTGTATACTGACCAAATTCAATTTACCAATGTAAGCGGTGCTCCACAAACGGTAGAATTAGTAACTTTGATTCAGGATGCCTATTTTATTTTTCCACACCGAACTCAAAATGCCGACAACACTTTTACCTATGAAAATATTAATTTAGGAAACGATGCTGATGGAAATCCTGTTACAATAGTGGGTAGTACTTTAGACCACAACGACCCCATCAATAACGATGAATATACTTGGGGCAACAATAAACCTTACGTAATTTATGGATATGCACTGGTACCCGATGGCGAAACATTAAACGTTACTCATGGAGCGCGCATTCATTTTCATGCGAATTCGGGTCTGATTATTGCTAAAAATGGTACCTTAAAAATAAATGGTTTGCCTTCAACCACAAACGACCCTGCTGATTTGTCAAAAGAAGTTATTTTTGAAGGCGATCGATTAGAACCTGAATTTTCGGATGTTCCCGGACAATGGACGGCGGTGATTAATTTTTCAACTTCACCTAACAACTTGATTAATCACTTGACTTTAAAAAATGCTACCGTTGGAATATTGTCTAACAATTTAGATTTATCCTTGAGTAATAATGCAACAACGCAACTTACGATTAAAGATTCTCAAATTTACAATTGCTCTAACTTTGGTATTTTAGCACGATCGGCTAATGTAAACGCCGACAATTTAGTCATCAATTACAGTGGACAAGCCAATATTGCAGCCACTTATGGCGGAACCTATAATTTTACCAATTGCACGTTCAACAACAATTGGAACAGTTCGAAGCAAGCAGCCGTTATTTTAAACGACTATCTGGAAACTGACACAGCTTACTTATCCAAACCAGTGACATTCAACATGACCAATTCAATTGCGTATGGTTCAAACAGCACAGAAATTTCGTTAGAGAAAAAAGGCACTTCATTTACCACCAACTTCAATAATTGTTTGGTTAAAGTAAACGACTTGAGTCAAGTAATAATCACTAATCCGCTTTATGACGCTCTTCGTTTGGAACAAAACGGCAACAAGAAAAACATCAATCCGAAGTTTAAAAACATCAATAAAAATCAAATGTGGCCAACAGAAGATTTGTTTCCTAAAGTGACTCCCAACAGCCTTGTGAGTCCGAATGATATTCTAAATAAACCGAGAAACGCCACAAATGCAAATGTTGGCGCCTATCAGTTTATTGCAAATTAATAAAAAAGCCTTCCATTTAGAAGGCTTTTTTGTTGGATTCCAATTGTCGAAAACCCGTTAAAAACTATTGAAAACTCATTTGGCAACTTCTGATTTTTAAACTAAATTTGCACCTACAACAACAACTAAAAATAACACAATGATTCATTTCTTCGGAAACGAAAGCACTA
The DNA here is from genome assembly GCF_057809695.1 of Flavobacterium sp. FG139. Lineage (NCBI taxonomy): Bacteria > Pseudomonadati > Bacteroidota > Flavobacteriia > Flavobacteriales > Flavobacteriaceae > Flavobacterium > Flavobacterium sp. FG139. The sequence goes on along the minus strand of NZ_JBMDKL010000011.1, from coordinate 100,804 downwards.
CAGTTTTTGCCGTTCAAGCGCAAAACGAACTTTCGACAGCAACCATCTCAAAATTAAACTGGCTTTTTGGTAACGCACACAAAATAGATAAATCCGTTCTTGCGGATTTTTTTGTTGGTCCACGTGCCGCAATGGTAACGCCTTGGAGTACTAATGCTGTTGAAATTACTCAAAACATGGGTATTGAAGGGATTATCAGAATTGAAGAATTTGAAAAAGTTTCGGCTGATTTCAATGACTTTGACCCCATGCTTTCGCAAAAATATACTGAATTGAATCAGGATATTTTTACCATCAACATCAAGCCCGAAGCTATATTAGAAATTGATGATATTGCTGCTTACAACAAGCAAGAAGGCTTGGCATTAAGTCAAGACGAAGTAGATTACTTAGAAAATCTATCAAAAAAACTCAACCGAAAACTAACCGATTCGGAAGTTTTTGGTTTCTCGCAAGTGAATTCGGAACATTGCCGACACAAAATCTTCAACGGAACCTTTGTGATAGATGGCATTGAACAACCTTCTTCCCTTTTCAAATTAATCAAGAAAACATCGTCCGAAAATCCGAACGATATTGTTTCTGCTTACAAAGATAATGTAGCATTTATCAAAGGGCCGACTGTAGAACAATTTGCCCCAAATACTGCTGACAAACCCGATTTTTATACCAAAAAATCATTTGATTCGGTGATTTCTTTAAAAGCCGAAACCCATAATTTCCCAACAACTGTAGAACCTTTTAACGGTGCTGCTACTGGTTCGGGTGGCGAAATTCGCGACCGATTGGCTGGTGGACAAGGCTCGTTGCCTTTAGCTGGAACCGCAGTGTACATGACAGCCTATTCGCGTTTGCAAGAAAATAAATTGGGATTTGAAGAGCGTAAATGGTTGTATCAAACGCCAATGGATATTTTAATCAAAGCATCTAATGGCGCGTCTGATTTTGGAAACAAATTCGGGCAACCATTAATTACGGGTTCCATTTTGACGTTTGAACATGACGAAGCAAATAGAAAATTAGGTTACGACAAAGTGATTATGCAAGCTGGTGGTATTGGGTATGGAAAAGCCTCACAAGCGCAAAAACATGAACCGAAAACTGGCGATAAAATTGTAATTCTGGGTGGTGAAAACTACCGCATTGGAATGGGTGGTGCTGCCGTTTCTTCAGCCGATACTGGTGCTTTTGGTTCGGGAATCGAGCTGAATGCCATACAGCGTTCCAATCCTGAAATGCAAAAACGTGCCGCCAATGCCATTCGTGGTTTGGTGGAAAGTGATGAAAATCCGATTGTCTCTATTCACGATCACGGAGCTGGTGGACATCTCAATTGTTTATCCGAACTGGTCGAAGCCACGGGTGGATTGATTGATTTAGACAAATTGCCTGTAGGAGATCCAACACTTTCTGCTAAAGAAATCATTGGAAATGAAAGCCAAGAACGAATGGGATTGGTGATTGGACAAAAAGACATTGATGTCTTGCAACGCATTGCAGACAGAGAACGCTCGCCAATGTACCAAGTGGGTGACGTAACTGGTGATCATCGATTCACGTTTGAAAGCAAAACTACAGGTGAAAAGCCAATGGATTTTGCTTTAGAAGATATGTTTGGAAGTTCGCCAAAAACCATTATGGCTGACAAAACAATTGATAGAAACTACAGTGATTTAGACTATGCGCAAGATAATATTCCGAGCTATTTAGAAAACGTATTGCAACTAGAAGCAGTGGCTTGTAAAGATTGGTTGACCAATAAAGTGGATCGTTGTGTAGGCGGAAAAGTAGCCAAACAACAATGTGTGGGTCCATTACAACTACCGCTAAACAACGTTGGCGTCATGGCATTAGATTATAACGGAAAGGAAGGAATTGCGACTTCTATTGGGCACGCTCCTATTTCGGCATTGATTGACCCAAAAGCCGGCAGTAGAAATGCCATTGCCGAAGCGTTATCCAATATTATTTTTGCACCATTAAAAGACAATTTAAGAAGTGTTTCGCTTTCTGCCAATTGGATGTGGGCGTGTAAAAACGAAGGTGAAGATGCGCGCTTGTATGAAGCCGTTCAAGCCTGTTCTGATTTTGCTATCGAATTGGGAATTAACATCCCAACTGGAAAAGATTCGCTTTCGATGAAGCAAAAATATCCAAACGATGAAGTGATTGCTCCGGGAACGGTCATCATTTCTGCAGCTGGAAATTGTTCGAATATTACCAAAGTGGTGGAACCCGTTTTGCAACGAAATGGCGGTTCGATTTACTACATCAATTTATCACAAGATGATTTTAAATTGGGAGGCAGTTCGTTTGCGCAAACCCTAAACAAAATTGGTGCTGAAACACCAACTATTAAAGATGCAGCATTTTTCAAAAAAGCTTTTAATGTTATTCAAAATTTAATCAAAGATCGTCAAATTGTTGCTGGACATGATATTGGAAGTGGTGGTTTAATTACTACTTTATTAGAAATGTGTTTTGCCGATGTGAATTTGGGTGCCACTATTTCATTCGATTCGTTCAACGAAAAAGATTTGGTAAAAATCTTATTTTCAGAGAATATTGGAGTCGTACTTCAAGCAAAAGATGATGCTGTTTTTGAAAAAGCTTTTGACGGAATGGAAGTATTTAAAATTGGAACGGTTACTAATTCGGAAACTATTTTCATTCAAAATTTAGAATTTAATATTCAAAATTATAGAAATATCTGGTTCAAAACCTCATTCCTACTCGATCAAAAACAAACCAAAAACAACAAAGCTCAAGAGCGATTTGAGAACATTCCTAATCAGCCGTTACAATATCATTTTCCGAGTCATTTTACAGGATTAAAACCTGTTATTGACGCAAGCAAACCACGACCAAAAGCAGCCATCATTCGTGAAAAAGGTAGTAATTCGGAACGCGAAATGGCCAATGCGATGTACTTAGCCGGATTTGATGTAAAAGACGTGCACATGACCGATTTAATTTCGGGACGTGAAACGTTGGAAGACATTCAATTTATTGGCGCTGTAGGTGGATTTTCGAATTCGGATGTATTGGGTTCTGCCAAAGGTTGGGCTGGTGCATTTTTGTATAACGAAAAAGCCAAAACAGCATTACAGAACTTTTATAAAAGAGAAGACACGCTTTCAGTCGGAATTTGCAACGGTTGCCAATTGTTCATGGAATTGGAATTGATCAACCCAGAACACGAAATTCATGGTAAAATGCACCACAACGATTCGCACAAACATGAAAGTATTTTTACTTCGGTAAAAGTGCAAGAAAATCATTCGGTGATGTTGTCGACTTTGGCTGGAACTACTTTAGGTGTTTGGGTTTCCCATGGCGAAGGAAAATTCAAATTGCCGTATGAAGAAAATCAGTACAACATTGTAGCGAAATATGCCTACGAAGGCTATCCTGCCAATCCGAATGGTTCTGATTACAACACGGCCATGATGTGTGACGCTACCGGAAGACATTTGGTAATGATGCCACACATCGAACGTTCAACATTTCCGTGGAATTGGGCCTATTATCCAACCGATAAAAAAGACGAAGTATCTCCATGGATTGAAGCCTTTGTAAATGCACGATTGTGGATTGAAAAACACTAAATAAAATTGAAAAGCACTTATTAATTTAAGTGCTTTTTTTGTATACTTGCTAAAAGAAATTATTTATGAGCCACAATACCCATTGTTTAAATTGCAACGAAGCTGTATCACAAAAATTTTGTCCGAATTGTGGCCAGAAAACAGATACGCACCGAATTACGTTCAAACATTTAGTTTTTCACGATATTATTCATGGCGTATGGCATTTTGAAAAAGGAATTTTGTTTACGCTCAAAGAAGCTATTACCCGTCCTGGAAAAGCCGCATTAGATTATATTGAAGGCAAAAGAATTCGTTATTACAATGTCTTTTATTTGGCTTTAATATTGATTGGTTTGAATATTTTTGTATTACACTATTACGACATTCTTGCCAAAGAATATATGCCGCAAATGGAAAAACTCAGCAATGAAGTTGATAAGTTAGATGTATTTTTTGAAAATTATTCTAAATTATTACTACTGGGTTTATTGCCTTTATTTGCCTTCAATAGCTTTGTTCTTTTCAAAAAAAGGAAATTAAATTTTAGTGAACATGTGATTATTAGCGGAATGTTATACCTCGGAATATTACTAATTTCGGCTGTAATGAATGTCTTTCTCTATTTTGATTTTACTGAAAAATTTGTTTTTATCTCCGATTTTGCCAATATTTTAACACCTATTTTATTGGTTGCTTATGTGTTATTTGCTTATTATAATACTTTTGGGGATTATTATAAAAAGTGGGTTTTCTTGCCTAAAATCACACTTTTCATTGCCTTATTAGCCATCGAAGTTATTATATTTGTTTTACTTCTAAAGTTTATTTTAGTTGGAAAGTAATCTTCAAATTTAAGTAAATTTTAAGAGCTGTTTCGTTGGGTAAAAATTTGAAACAAATATCTTTACCGAATGGGAAAACTACATTTCAAACTGACACTAATGATAGCTTTAACAGCCTTTTGTCAGTTTTCTATTGCGCAAAATTCAGGTAAAATTTCGGGTACTGTTTCTGATGAAAAAGGAGTTTTAGAATTTGCAGAAGTCAATCTTAAAAAAGTGGCTGACACCACCAAAACAATTGGTTATGCAACAACAGATACTAACGGAAATTTTGACATAAACAACATCCCAACTGGTGATTACCTCATTCGGTTTAGTCTGATTGGCTACAAAAACTATTCACAAAAAGTAACTATCTCTGAGTCTAATTTCTCAGTAATTTTAAATACAATCGTTTTAAAAAGCGACGCTACTCTGTTAAACAATGTGGTAGTAACGGCACAGAAAAAAACCATCCAAAAAACGCAAGAAGGATTCATTTACAATGCGTCAACCAATATTTCACAAATGGGTGGAACGGCTACCGATTTGCTGAAAAACATCCCGACTATTTCAGTCGATGCCGATGGAGCGATTACGTTGAGAGGAAAAATGCCTTTGATTTTGATTAATGGAAAAAACTCGACGATAACCAACATCGACCAAATTGCAGCCAGTAGTATTGAAAGTGTGGAAGTAGTAAACAATCCGTCTGCAAAATATGATGCCAATGCCGAAAGTGGTATCATCAATATCAAATTGAAAAAAAATAACCAAAGTGGTACTAATGGTGCTTTTGTGTTAGGTACTGGCTTTGGTGCGAAAGGCCGCGTAAACAGCTCTATCCTACTCAATCATAAAGCTGGAAAATGGAATTTTGGTTTGGGTTATGATAACCGTTTTGCCGGAAGAACTAAAAAAATTGATGGTAGCAGAACCAATTATTTTATTGCTGACGAACATCAATTAACGCAAACTAGAAACGACAAACGTTTGGAACAATTGCAAAATTTGAAATTGAACATTGATTTTTCGCCCAATGATAAAAACAACCTTTCTTTTGAAGCCATTGGCAATATGGAAGGGCAAGACAACAATGAAACCTTGAGCAGTTTGTTGCATACGAATACCAATGCTTTTTATTCCAACAACAGAAGACATTCCTTGGAATTGGAACGCTCTAAAGTCGCCGAGTTTGCCTTGAATTACGAACGTAAATACACGGATGATCGTAAAAGTTTGACCGCTAGTATTACTTCATCGTTTAATAGAGATCGAGAAAACACCGATATTGACACCTATAATTTTGATGCTAATACTGCCCAAATTGGAAACGTATTTTGGCAACGCACTCACAATTATGAAAATGAAAACATCTCCAACGCCATAGTGGATTATGCATTTCCAGCAGGTGCCAAATCGATTATAGAAACAGGTTATAAAGGAATATTTCGCTTTTTTAATTCCGATTTTCAAAGTGCTGACAACATCAATGATGTATATGTAGTGAATCCGGCTTCGAGCAATACCTTCAAATTCAACGAGCAAATCAATGCGGCGTATGCTATGTTAAATTCGTTTATTGGAGATAAAGACCATCCCAAATGGAACTACAATTTTGGTATGCGTGCCGAATTGGTTTCTAATGCAGGGAAAACCATCACACAAAGTACTGATTTCAGTAATAATTATTTGAAATTCTTTCCTTCGGCATTGTTGCAATACCATTTAAAATCGGATGAATTCTTGAAATTAAGCTATAGCAAACGCATCAATCGTCCTGAATTGGATCAATTGAATCCATTTCTAGACATTACCGATGCTTTGAATCCACACAGTGGAAACCCTTATTTAAAACCCGAAATTGTGAACATCTTAGAATTGGGTTACAACAAAGAATGGAGCAGTTATTCGTTTTCTGTCAATTCATTTTACAGAAATGCTACCAATACCATCAAACAATATTCTGAATTGCAACCGAATGGTGTAGTGCTGTTATCGCCCAAAAACTTTGGTACAACCCTAACCTATGGTTTGGAAACCATTTTTAGTTTAAAGCCTGTAAAATTCTACGATGCTAATATTAGTTTGACTGCATTCCAACAAAACATAAACGGTTCCAATGTCGCCGAAGATGTGGTGAGTAAAGCCTTCAATTGGTATGGAAAACTGATCAATAATTTTGTTCCATGGCAAGGCGGAAAACTACAATTAATTGGCAGTTACAATTCTAAATTGGCTACACCACAAGGCAACCGCATTGCGATTTACAGCGCCGATATGGGATTCCAACAAAAATTAGGCGGTAGTTCGCGATTGGGATTGGTCGTTACCGATGTGTTCAATACTTTGAAAAGTGGTTATGTAAACAACACGGCCAACTTTACAAACAATCGTACCTCAAAATCGGATACCCGAGCGATAATGATTACGTTTGCGTACACCTTTAAATCGGCATTTAAAGAAAAGTTATTGGAAAATCAGTTTACGCCTGAATATTAAAAAACGCCTCATTAAGAGGCGTTTTGTGTTATTTTTTTTCAGCGGCAATTTGCTTTCTACTTTTATAAGCTTTTAAATATTCTCCTTTAGGTTTGCCATCGTCAAAGGAGCTAAAAGCAAACGGAAAAGCGGCTTGATGACGCGCATCTTCATTACTCCAACCTTCATATTCAATACGGTAAATAGCAGAATACATTTGGGCTCTTCCAATGCCGTGGAAACAGTGAATTAAAACAGGATAATTGCTTTGGTCATCCATAATTTTAAAAAATAAATCCAAGTTTTTCTGATTCGGAACTTGATCGGATCCATCGTTATAATAATTCACACCCGGAATTTTAGCTACCGCTTCTTTCTCGGCAGTCAACTCGGCCGGAACTTCAGGATTGTTTACATCGTCACCTGTACCCGGAAAACGCAAATCTACAATTGATTTAATGTGGTATTTTTTTACGTAATCGGCAATTTCATCAGGCGGTATTACGCCACTTTTATACACTTTGCCTTCGGTAATGGTCATGAAATTGTGATTAATGTGACGATCGTACACATATTTTCCTGTGCCAATCAAAACCAATGTCACAAGAACAATAATTATTTTCTTTTTCAAACTCATCTTATTTATCTAATTTTTTATCTATAATGCGTTCCATATAATCTTGTAAAAACGCTTTACAACGTTGTTCCAACAGATTCATTTCAGCCGTACGATGGTGAATCAAATTGTGTTTTAAATCTTTATCGTCTTTTTGGTAAAATCCAACCGCTTTTTCACCGTCAAAAGTACAAATATAATTGCCACTCATCATTTGGTATTTATCCGAAGAATAGCGCATCACAAATGGCGTTACTTTATCATTACTAATCAAACTTCTACCCCAACTCCTGAATGGTTTATCATATCCAATCATGTCTAAAAGTGTTGGGTAAATATCAATTTGCTGTGCCCAATTATTGTTTACGCCTTTGTATTTCTCATTCGGACTGAAAAACAAAATCGGAACCGTATGCAAATTTTGATCTTTATAATATTCGTCGTAATAAATCAAATTATCGTGATCGGCAACCAAAACAAAGATAGTGTTATTATACCACGATTGCTTTTTGGCCGCTTTAAAAAATTGCTGCAACGAATAATCGGTATAGCCTATACATTGATGAATTGGATTGTCTCCTTTTGGAAATTTACCCGCATATTTCTCTGGAATTACATAGGGTTCATGCGATGAAACCGAAAACAAAGTAGCCATAAAAGGTGTCTTTTTCTGACTTAATGTTTTGTTGAAATATTGAAAAAACGGTTCGTCCCAAATGCCCCACGAACCGTCAAAATCGGCGTCGTTGTTGTATTCGTTTTTACCGTAATAATGATCAAATCCTAAGATGTTTCCAAAGCCTAAAAACCCCATCGAACCGTTAGGTGCGCCATGAAAAAAAGACGTGTCATACCCTTCACCTTTTAAAACTGAAACCAACGATTGAATTTTTTGTTTGGGATATGGCGACGACGTAAATGCATCTTTAAACGACGGAATTCCGGCCAATACCGACGACATTCCGTGAATCGATTTGTAGCCGTTGGCATAACCATTGGTAAAAATCAAACTGTGTTGCGCTAACGAATCGACAAAAGGCGAATAACCTCTGTATTTGGGATCTTTACTGTTTTTATTGAACGCACTGATGTATTCACGTCCGTAACTTTCTAAAATAAAAATTACAATATTGGGTTTGGTTTTCGGATTGTTATGGTATTGTTTTACAGGAACTAACAATGAATCAATCGTCGTTTTATCCACCAAATTGACTTTCTTAAACGTATTGGTATTCCAAGTTCGAATAATGGCAAATGGTGTGTTTAATACAAAATCGGCTTGCGAAGCATCGGTCACGAATCGACTCGCATCGAGTAAGTTGATTGGTCGCGTGCTTTTTCTAAAATCACCACGAATACCGCCAATACACAAAGTGGTTAGAAGTAAAAATGATACGATTGAAACAGTAAAAAATTTAATATTTGGTTGGTGTTTGTGGTGTTCAACGCGAACTTTTTTGTACAAATAAATCCAAATAAAAGCACACAAGAAAAACAAGAAAAACACATGCCAATATTCGACTAAAAAGTTCAAAAACAAACGTGTTTTATTGGTTTCATTTTCTAAGGTATCCAATGAGGCTCTGGTACTTCTGTTGAACGTATATTTGTAATAAATAAAATCAATAAAATTGGCAGTATAGGCTAATAAATTGGTGATAAAATACAAGTAAAATAAAAACTTCTGAAACCCTTTTTTAGTATTGATTATTAAAGGTAAAATAGATAATATAATAAACAGCGAATTGATGTAAATAATTGTTGTGGTATCAAAAGCCAGTCCGTGATACGCCAACGAAATGAAGTCGGATACTGAGTCTATTTTGATTAAATTTTTATTATAAATAAAGAATAAAATTCGGGCAATGGTATAAAACAAATACGCCAAACCTATCCTGTAAAACAACACTTTATATTCGCTAAACCTTGGAATTCGATGCATTTAATTCGGTTATAATTTGGTGCAAAATTACTAAATACTACAACTATAATTTAAAATATATTGTTAATATATAATTTATTGATTAATTTGCATCAAATTATTACTTTTCATAATGAGCAACATCACGCGTCTCTTTGATTTTCCTTACCAACAGTTAGAGAAAAATAATATATCCGATTGTCTTGTTACCAAATACAATGGCGAATGGGTTAAAACCTCAACTCAGGAATATATAGATAAATCCAATGCTATTTCAAGAGCATTACTTCGCCTTGGTGTCAATAAAAATGATAAGATTGCGATTATTTCGTCTAGCAATAGAACCGAATGGAACATTATGGACATTGGTGCTTTGCAAACTGGAGCACAAACAGTGCCTATTTATCCCACCATTTCTGAAGAAGATTACGAATACATTTTAAATCACAGTGAAGCTAAATATTGTTTTGTTTCCGATGCTGAAGTATTGCGAAAAGTAAATCTGATTAAAAATAACCTTTCTAACTTAACAGACGTCTATTCTTTTGACGAAATTGACGGTTGTAAAAACTGGAAAGAGCTTTTGGATTTAGGCCAAGACAAATCCAATCAAGATGCCGTTGAAGAACGAAAAAACAATGTAAATCCTGAAGAATTGGCTACCATTATTTACACTTCGGGAACCACTGGAAGGCCCAAAGGTGTAATGCTGTCACACCACAATATTGTTTCCAATGTTTTGGACAGTGCCCCTCGAATTCCTTTTGAAGAAAGCAGCAGTCGTGCCTTGAGTTTCTTGCCGATTTGCCATATTTTTGAACGGGTTATTTTATATATTTATCAATATTATTCGGTTTCCATTTACTTTGCAGAAAGCATCGATAAATTATCCGACAACATCAAAGAAGTAAAACCTACTGTTTTCTCGGTCGTTCCAAGATTATTAGAAAAAGTATACGATAAAATCATTGAAAAAGGATCAACACTCACAGGCATCAAACGAAAATTGTTCTTTTGGGCTGTCGGTTTAGGATTAAGATACGAACCGTATGGCGCTAACGGTTTATGGTATGAATTACAACTGAAGTTAGCACGCAAAGTAATCTTTAGCAAATGGCAAGAAGGTTTGGGTGGCAATTTAGTGGTAATGGTTTCTGGAAGTGCTGCATTACAACAGCGATTAACACGTATTTTTGCTGCTGCCGGAATGCCAGTTATGGAAGGTTATGGATTGACCGAAACTTCGCCAGTAATAACTGTAAATGACACTCGAAATCGTCTTTTTAAAATTGGAACCGTTGGAAAACCCATTCAAAATGTAGAAGTCAAAATTGCTGCCGATGGCGAAATTTTATGCAAAGGTCCGAATGTCATGATGGGCTATTATAAAGACGAAAAACTGACTAACGAAGCGATTTACGATGGTTATTTCCACACCGGAGATATTGGTGAAATTGACGCTGAAGGCTTCTTAAAAATTACCGACCGTAAAAAAGAAATGTTCAAAACATCGGGCGGAAAGTATATTGCACCACAAATTATTGAAAATACCATGAAACAATCGTTGTTCATCGAACAAATGATGGTGATTGGTGATGGCGAAAAGATGCCTGCTGCCTTTATTCAACCCAATTTTGATTACCTAAAAACTTGGGCGGCTCAAGAAGGGTTTGATATAGGTGATTTTAATGAAGAAATTATTAGTAACGATAGAGTCATCCGTAAAATTCAGGAAGAAGTTGACCATTACAATGAAAAATTTGGAAACTGGGAGAAAATCAAAAAATTCGAATTAACGCCTACGGTTTGGAGTATTACTGGTGGCGAACTCACTCCTACCTTAAAACTCAAACGTAAAATTGTAAAAGAAAAATATCAGAAATTGTATGATAAAATATACAATAACAATTAAATAAAAAGGACGTTTATAGGTAAACGTCCTTTTTTATTAAGACAAACACAATTGAAACGTAGTCCCTTTTTCGGGATTACTTTCAACTACAATCTCGCAATTTATAGCTTTTGCCAGGTCGCGAATTAAGTGCAATCCCAATCCTGATTTTATACCAACAACTTCCTTGTCATTATACAAAGCTCGAAATTGTTCTTGACTGGCTCCTGGACCATTATCGGAAACAGACAAATACGATTTACCCTTTTCTTGCCAAGCTTTCCAAATAATGGTTGGATTTGAAGTAACTGCAAACACGTTAATTGCATTACTGGTCAAGTTTCTAACAATGGTTTTCAGATAGTTTTCATCTGTAAAAATTACAATATCATTTGTATTTTCATACACAAATTGAATCTTATGATACCCTGAAAATACCTTTTTGGTATCTTCAAATAATTGGTGTACCGAAATATTTTTGGGTTGCGGTCGGAAATTTTCCATTTGACTTTTACTCCAAAGTAAGATATCCTCCATAGAAGAAAGTAAATCTTCTGCGCCAGATATTGTTTTGTTTTGCATTCTATCTTTAGTTTCTTCATCCAACAATTCGGGGCTGTCTTTTTGCAAATGAAGAAAATGAATCAAGTTGGCCACCGGACTGCGTAAATCGTGATTTAAAATACTAAAAAAATGTGCTTTGATTTTGTTGGCTTGGTCAAGTTCGGCATTCAAAAGCTGCAATTTCTCATTAGTTTTTTTTCTGTTTCTACTTTGATTAAACAATAACAATCCAATTATCGCCAGCATAGTTATCCCGAAAATGTAGAACCATTTTTGTTGCTTTTCTTGCTTGATTATTTTTTGGTTTAATTGAATTTCTTTGTCTTTTTCACCAATTTTGAATGACGATTCAACATTCAAAATCTTATTTTTTGTATCGATAGAATTTAAAGAATCATACAAAACCACACATTCTTTAAAATAATCATTAGCCTTTTTGTAGTCTTGTTTGAGCTCATACACATAACTCAAACACTCTAACGAATACTGCAAATTTTGTCCTTTATGATTGATTTTTTTACATTTTAGAATCTGATCCAATAAAATTTCTTCGGCTTTGTTTATGGCTTCCTTTTTAGTCAAAACGTTTTCTAACAACATTTTGGGTTGATCTACAATGGTTCTGTAAAAATTTGCTATCGAAATATTATTAGAAATAGCCAACAAATTATCCGGCTGATAACGATCCCAAATTGCCTTAGATTTTAAATAGAGGTCTATTTTCTCCTTAGAATCTGGTAGCAAATCACCATAATTGGTGTAGGTTATAGCCAACTGCTCCAAGTTATGCTCTTTTATTGAAAAATCAATACTCTTTTTTAAGGCTTTAAAGCCGTTAACAGAATCCTTTTTACTAAAGTATACATCACTTTTTTTATTCCATATTTTATCCAAATAGGTGTTGGTCTTTTGAGCAACTTTTTCGGCAAGATTTAGATAATAAAATGATTTCTCAAGATTTTTTTGGCTGTTAAATAAAGTAGCAATATTGAGTAATAAATCGAGATTTTCTGGTATAACTTTGTAGGCTTTGAAATAATATTCCATAGATTTCTTGTGATCGCCGATTAAATAATAATTTGCACCAATACTCAAATCACATAAAGCCATATCAGTACGCTTTTTTCGCTCATTTTCAGTCGTCAATTTTGAATAAATAGTTCTTGCAATAAGATGGTATTCAATGGCATTGTAATATTGGCTGTTTTTTTTATAGTAAACACCAATTGCTTTAGCAGTTGTTGCTTGTTGAAGCGCTTCTTGGGTTTTAAAAACAGTCAACAAAGAATCTAAAGTAGTATCTGAAGTATTTTGGGCAATACTAAAAATAGGAAGCAAAATTAACAACAACAAGTTCTTCATAAGCTCAAATTATCTTTATAACTCCTACCGATAGGAAGTATCGTTCCATTGTTGAGTAAAAGTTCGTTGGTCATTTTTTTATCAATATATTGCTTCTGTACTGCAAAACTTCGATGAATTCTAACAAACGATTGAAAATGAGATTCTTTCAATAAATTTCCAATACTCGTTAACACACAATGTCTTTTTGTAGATGTTACAATTTTAGTGTAATCTTTCAACGCTTCAAGATACAAAATATCGTGTAATTTTACTTTGGTTTCGGTGTGTCCTTCTTTAATATAAATGACATCGCCACCAAGGGTTGATTCAAATAATTGTGCTTTGTGTTTTAACTCCATGTAATCTTCAATTTTACTCATGGTTTGAGTAAATCGATCTATTTTTAAGGGTTTTACTATAAAATCTAGAGTATCCAATTCAAAACTCTCTACAGCATGTTCAGGATGTGCCGTAATGTAAATACAAACCGGGATTTCTAGAGCTTTTTTACGAAAATCCAATCCGTTGAGTGAGGGCATATCAATATCCAAAAACAAGATGTCGATTTTCTCTTTTTCTAATAATAAGAAAGCCTCTTCTGCCTGTTCAAAAACACCCATAATTTTTAAACTCGGAAACCTTTTTGCATACGAAACAACCGTCAATCGGTCAATTTCATCATCATCGATAATAATGCAAGTAAATGGATTCATTGGGCTTAAAAGTTTCTCAAATATAAAAATATTTTAACACAAATGTCGTCTGTCTATTTAAAATGTTGTTGGTCTATTGATGGTTTTGGGACTACAATTTATGTGTCATTTTTGCTTTAAAAATAGAAATCATGAAAAAATCAATTTTAATTATTGCACTAACCTTTTTGAGTATAAATACTATCGCTCAAAAAAAATGGTTTACAACATACCAAGATTCTGTCGCATTAGTCAAAGATGCCACAATGATTACTAAAAAGTTTACCAAAGATCTCAAAAAAATTGACCCTACTTTTAAATTTGATATCAAAACCGTACTCAATACCACGCCTTATTTAATTTTTTTTTACAAAGATGCCGCCAACATTCCTTTGTGGGAACAAGTAATTCCGGAACAAAAACAGTTTTTCTATCAACTTGCAGGAAGTGAATCGGAAGGTAAAAAAGCCTTCGGATTATTTTTCAACGGATTTTATTTACCCCATGAATTGGGCCATGCGTTTGAATTTGTGCTTCGTGGTAATATCAATAATTCCTACGAAAGTGAATATTTGGCCAATACTATTGGATTTTTATGGTGGAAAAAACAACACCGCGATGCCGAATTGAAACAGTGCTATGAATATGCTAAAAAGATGTGGTCGCAACTGCCTAATCCCGTTCCGGAGGGTTCTACCGTTGGAGAGTTTTTCTCAAAAAATTACGAAGAAGCCACCAAAGATCCTTTTGTATACGGCTATTTACAATTCAAGCAATTCATAGATATTTATGAAAATAAAAACCTACCCGACTTCGATACTTTCATCAAAGAAGAATTAAAAAAGAAATAAATCAAAATGAAAAAGTTAGCCCTTATTTTGTTTGCATTTGCTTTTACTTCACTCCAAGCACAAGTGGGTATCAATACGACTGACCCTAAAGCGCAACTGGAAATTAAAGCAACCAATCAAGCTGCTCCAGACGCTACAGACGGAATATTAATTCCGAAAGTCGATGCGTTTCCAACTGTAAATCCAACTGTCGATCAAGACGGAATGATGGTCTATTTAACCACCGATGTGGGTGCCAACTTAAAAGGGTTTTACTATTGGGACAATACCAATTCAGTTTGGAAAAGTATTTCTGGTGACAAAGGTTGGAGTTTAACAGGAAATGCTGGAACCGATGTAGCTACTAATTTTATTGGTACGACAGATAATATGGGGTTAAAGTTTAAAGTGAATAATTTTCAAGCTGGTTTTATTGACCCAGTTTTGTATAATACTTCATTTGGACAAGTTTCTGCAAACTCGATAACAACAGGTAATAAAAACGTAGCTTTTGGAACTCAAAGTTTATTTAACAATTTAGACGGATATTACAATTCGGCGGTTGGTTTTCAGTCATTGTATTCAAATACAACTGGTCATGATAATAGTGCGTTTGGTTCCTCTTCTTTAGTATTAAATACAACTGGTAGTAGAAATAGTGCTTTTGGTATGGGAGCATTAAACAGAAATACTACCGCTAGCGATAATACAAGTGTAGGTTATTTTTCTATGTTAAATAATACAACAGGAGCTAGAAATGTAGCAGTTGGAGTTAATAGTTTGCTTTCTAATACCTCTGGAGATGGAAACGTGGCTTCTGGTTATAATTCTCTTTCCTCTAATACAATAGGTGGTTATAATGTAGCTTATGGTTATCAAGCAATGAAAGACAATTCAGGTGGTTCATTCAATGTGGCAATAGGTAATCATGCTTTATCTTACAATACATCAGGATTTAATAATGTGGCCATAGGTAGTAGTGCTTTATCTGCCAATACAACAGGATTAGGTAATGTTGCTATTGGTTATCAATCTTTAGTCAACAACACAATTGGTAACTTCAATACAGCAAATGGCACTCAAGCTTTATATGTAAACACAACA
Source organism: Flavobacterium sp. FG139 (assembly GCF_057809695.1). Lineage (NCBI taxonomy): Bacteria > Pseudomonadati > Bacteroidota > Flavobacteriia > Flavobacteriales > Flavobacteriaceae > Flavobacterium > Flavobacterium sp. FG139. Next base: position 84,950 of record NZ_JBMDKL010000011.1, on the reverse strand, counting down.
GGAATTAATAATGTAGCCAATGGTTATCAAAGTATGTATTTTAACACAATTGGAAATGAGAATGTAGCCAATGGTTATCAAGCTCTTTATTCAAATACAACAGGAAGTTATAATGTAGCCAATGGTTATCGAGCACTTTATTCAAATACAACAGGAAGTTATAATGTAGCCAATGGTTATCATGCATTATATTTTAATACAAGTGGAAATTTTAATGTTGCAAATGGTTGGAGTGCTCTACTAAATAATACATCAGGAGAATCTAATGTTGCCAGTGGCGATCAAGCATTGACTAGTAATACAACTGGTAATAATAATGCTGCATTTGGAAGTTTAAGTTTGAATAATAATACAACTGGTAATTATAATGCTGCATTTGGCGGTTCTAGTTTACAAGCAAATGGTAGTGGTAGTAAAAATGCTGCATTTGGCAATCAAAGTTTATTTTATAATACTATCGGTTCTGCTAACAATGCATTTGGTTCTGGTGCACTTTTAAAAAACACAACAGGCACAGGAAACGGTGGTTTTGGTGAAGAAGCCAACCCTACCACCACAACAGGTTGGAATAATATAGGCATTGGTTTCCATTCCTTAGGGCAAATTGACGGTGTCGGAAATCGCTTTTTAGGCAACCAAATTGGTTTCGACAACATCGGTTTAGGTTTATCCGCTGGCGATAGAAGCGGAAACAACATCAACGGTTGTTTGTTTTTAGGGGCTTTTGCTAATGTTACTTATAATGATTCTAACCTAATCAATGCTACTGCTATTGGAAGATATGCAACAGTAGGTCAATATAACACAATAGTTTTAGGAGCAATAAATGGAATAAATAATGCACCTGCAAGTACCTATGTAGGAATTGGCACCACTACTCCAAGTTGCCCTTTAAATGTGGTAGGTTCAAATACACAATATGGAAGTTGGGCTTTTTATGCACGTAGCGGTAGTAGTACTACAACGGGCTTTGCAAGTAGTACTGCTGGAAATTTTTCTATTATAGCTTCCGATAGAATTCAAGCCACCGAATTCAATGCTGTTTCAGATGCACGAATCAAAAATATTCAAAGCCGAATGAATACTAAAAATGCTTTAGAAAAAATCAATCAATTGCAAGTAACCAATTATACCTACAAAGATTGGTTGCAAAAAGGAACGGCGATAAAAACTGGTTTTATTGCTCAAGAAGTGGAACAAATTATTCCATCGGCGGTCAATCAAGCCACCAATTACATTCCAAATATCATGCAAGTGCCTCATGCTTTTTGTGTGGATACTATAAGAAACACTATGAGTGTTAATCTTGCAAAACCAATTCAAATTAAAAAAAGTGACAAAATAAGACTGTACAACAAATCAACTCCAATTGAATCTGAAGTTACTATAATTGATGATTATAATTTTGAATGCGCTATTCCTACTCATTTACAAACCGATGATTTATTTGTTTATGGCACTCAAGTAAGTGATTTCCGTTCGGTTGATTACGATCAAATTCACACACTTTCGGTAGCCGCTATCCAAGAATTAAGTAAGGAGAACGAACTTTTGAAACAGAAAATGCAACAATTAGAGAATAAAAATAATACTACAGAAGAACGCCTACAAAAGCTCGAAACGGCAATCAATACTATTTCATTAAAATCTAATTAAGCATAATTTATTAAAATTTAATACTTTAGCATTTGAATTAACTAGAAGATATTATGAAAAAAATAATCCTAACGGTACTTTTTTTAGTGTCAATTACTGGCTTCTCCCAACAAATTTACTTCCCCAAAAACTTATACCAAGACAGTACTGCTTTAGCAACCAACATGCCCGAATTGGCTAAAAAAACTATTGCATTTCTACAGCAAAAAAACGAGAACAATAAGGACCCTCTTTTTAGACTGCAATTGGTAGCCAAAAATTATGCTACTGTAGCTCCTACGATTCGCGAGTCAGCGCAAGAAACCTACAAAGACAGCACTTCAATTCGAGCTTTAGGTTTTCCGTTCAGGGTATATGCCAATACATTAAACGGCCATCCTAGTACTAAAGAAGACTTCAAGTCAACGTTCAACAAGCAATTTCACAAAATTTATGATGATCTAAATGAGGATGGACAAAATATGGTCGATCAATATTATGAAAAAGACCTTTCGCAATTAAAAAAAGATTTAGACGATAAACTCAAAGCTATTGAAACCAAAGAAAACCTTACTGTTGAAGAAGCTGTTGCCCTTTGTCGCAGTTACTGTAGTTATCTTACTTTTTCGAACACCTTAGCTTTAGCCAAAGAAATACTCAAAAAAATATCCGATGAAAAATACATCGTTGACGAAAATGTTACGCTGATCATGCCCGATGGCGGCACGGTAGCACTTACTGTAGTTCGCCTCCGAAAAGAAACGCAGCCATTACCTATCGTATTGATGTATAACATTTATGCCGGTGCCGATATTTCACGTTGTAAAGAAGCCGCCAATAGAGGTTTTGTAGGTATAGTGGCTAACACACGTGGTAAACGATTGAGTAAAGATGCTATCGAACCTTTTGAACACGATGCTAAAGATGCCTACGAAATCATAGATTGGATAAGTAAACAATCATGGTGCGATGGAAAAGTAGGCATGTATGGCGGCAGCTATCTCGGATTTAGCCAGTGGAGTGCCGTTAAGAAAAAACATCCAGCCTTAAAAACAATTGTACCGCAAGTTGCCGTGGGTATTGGAATTGATTATCCTATGGCTAATGGAGTTTTTATGAGTTATATGTTGCGTTGGATTCATTTTGTGACGAACGATAAACTTACGGATATAGGCGATTTTTCTGATACCACTCATTGGAATGAGGCTTTTAAAGAATACTATACTTCTGGCAAATCTTTTCGGGAATTAGACGCTATTGAAGGCAGACCTAATCCAATTTTTCAACGTTGGTTAGACCACCCAACCTATGATAGTTTTTGGCAAAACATGACACCTCAAAAAGAAGAGTTCAGCCAAATTGATATTCCTATATTGACCACCACTGGCTATTACGACGATGATCAATTGGGTGCTTTATACTATTACAAGCAATATCAAAAATGGAATAAAAGTGATAATTATTACTTGATTATTGGTCCCTACGATCACTTTGGAGCTCAAGGCTATCCAAAAGCAGCCTTAAACGATTACACCATAGATGAAGTCGCTAACATTCCGATTCAAGAAATTGTATTTCAATGGTTCAATTACACCTTAAAAAACGGACCAAAACCAGAACTGTTAAAAGACAAAGTCAATTATCAATTAATGGGAGCCAATACTTGGAACCATGCTCCTAGCCTAGCGAAAATGTCGAATGATAAACTAACCTTTCATTTGAGTAGTACTCAAAATAACGGAATTTATTCCTTAGCCTCTACTAAACTCCAAAAACTGAATTTTATCACTCAAACTATCGATTTTAAAGATCGAAGTGTGGTTAAAGTCAATAGCGAAAATAACTATTGCGGATTTGACGAAATACAACCTAAAAAACTTCCAGGAGACAAAAACCTCATCATTTTAGAAAGCCAACCATTACTAGAACCTGTAGCAATAACAGGTGCTTTAGAAGCTAACTTATTATTTGAATGCAATAAAAAAGATTTAGATATCGTAATTCAATTGTATGAAAAAAGACCCGACGGAACCTACTTTGCCCTTAGCAATAACATTCAAAGAGCCAGCTTAGCCAAAGACAGTACCAAAAGACAATTACTAAAACCAAATGCCATTGAATCTATACCGGTAACTAGTAACTTTTTAGCATGCAAACAATTACAAAAAGGCAGTCAGATTGTAATTTTACTCGGAGTTAACAACAGTCCTGATTGGCAAATTAATTATGGAAGCGGTAAAGATGTAAGTGACGAAACTATTAAAGATGCCGCAATTCCACTACAAATAAAATGGTATGGCAGCAGCACTTTTGAACTTCCTATCTTAAAATAACTGTTTATTTCTATTCCTAAATTAATCCTCTTAATTGAGGATTTTTTTGCATAGAGTTATAAACAAATATCACATTTAAACAGTTGATAATTAATAATTTAAAAGATTAAATATTTCTTAATTATGCTTACTTTTAATTCATTAACCAATTAAACTATTTAATTATGAATGTAAAAAACTTTATTGTAGGCGGAATTGTAGGCGGAATTGCCAACTTTCTGTTAGGTTGGCTTTTTTATGGAATTCTGTTGACTAGTATTTTTCCTCCAACTGGAAAAGAAAACATGACGTTTATCTTTTTAGGGTGCATGTCATTTGGATTCTTGCTTTCGTTTATCTTTTCTTTAGGTGAAACAGTTTCTAAATGTGTTCCGGGCATGAAAACCGCCGCAATGATTGGGCTTTTGTTAGGAATGTATTCTGATTTTTTTATGAATGTCAACAACACTGAAATTCATTACAAAATGATTGCCCTGGATATTTTAGTCACCATTGTCCTGTCGGCATTAGTGGGTGCTATTGTAGCGGTTGTTAATGGAAAAATGAAATAATTCTTTACATTTTAAATAGAAAACTCCTCGTACATGAGGAGTTTTTTTTATTCTAAAATAAAGTTCTATTCCATTCAAACTTAAAAACTGGAAGAAGCCGCTAAATCATTTCTAAAGTTATTTGGATTAAATCAAGCTTTTAACAAAAACCATCTAGAATTTAATTCTTTTGAATACCTTTGCCATTATTTGATTTTTACAAAAATGACAACTATCTCCATCAACGAGTTCTACAAAGAAATATTAGACGACAAATGTCAATTAACTGAATTATTTCTCAACGAACAAAACAACATTGATATTGGTCATTTCAATATTTTTAACATTGCTGAAATGAACAGCGCTTGTAAGTCGAAACCCATAATGCCCTACAACCGCAGGACCTATTACAAAATAAGTTTAATCAATGGTCATAATAAAGTTGAGTTTGCCGACAAAGAAATTGAAGTAAAACAAAAAGGTGTACTCTTTGCCTCTCCCAAAATTCCTTATCGATATACACCACAAAACGACAATCAATCAGGTTATTTTTGCGTATTTACTGCCGATTTTATGCACAAATCCAAGACCGCATTACACATTGATGCCTTGCCAATCTTCAATAGTAAAGGTGATTTTATTTATCAAATAGACGATAAACAATACAACGATATTGAGCAAATATTCTTAAAAATGAATACCGAAATCCAATCGGATTATGCGTTTAAATATGATTTATTGCGCAATTATGTCATCGAGTTAATCCACACGGGTCAGAAACTAAAACCGATTAAAGGCTCCAAACCCACTCACAATGCTGCCGCCCGAATAGCCTCGCTTTTTATCGAATTATTAGAACGACAATTCCCAATTGAATCGCCCAATCAAATTTTGCAACTGCGCACTGCCAAAGAATATGCCGAGAATTTGAGAGTCCATGTCAATCACTTAAACAAAGTTCTGAAAGAAGCCACAGGTAAAACCACCACTGAAATAATTGCCAGTCGCATTACGCAAGAGGCTAAAATACTACTCAAACAAACCAACTGGAATATTTCAGAAATAGCTTTTTGCTTAGGCTTTGATGAAGTGGCACATTTTTCTAATTTCTTCAAAAAACAAACCGCCTTTTCTCCATTAAGTTACCGAGAAGAATAATTATTTGAATTTTACAAATAACACTTTGAATCACGCAACAGTGTATTTCATAGAATCAAGCAACTTTGCAGTGTAATTAATTCATATTAAAATGACAAACACTGTAAACAAAATTGCCTTAGTAACTGGAGGCAGCCGTGGACTTGGAAAAGACATGGCATTGCAATTAGCAAAAAAAGGATTTGACGTAGTCATTACCTATCAATCGAAAAGTGAATTGGCTCAAGAAGTCGTAACCAATATCGAAGCATTAGGTCAAAAAGCTAAAGCTATTAAACTAGATGTGTCTGATGCAACTACTTTTGATTCCTTTGCCAACACACTTTCCACAACCCTACAAAACGAGTTCCATTCACAAACTTTGGCGGCTTTAGTCAATAATGCTGGAGTTGGTATTCACGCTTCATTTGCCGAAACCTCAATAGCACAATTTGATAGCATGGTAAACATCCATTTAAAAGGTGCTTTCTTTTTGACTCAAAAAATGTTGCCTTTACTACAAGACGGTGCTAGTGTTGTAAACATCTCTTCTGGTTTGGCACGATTCAGCTACAACGGTTATGCTGCGTATGCTGTTATGAAAGCGGCAATCGAATCGTTAAGCCGTTACCAAGCACTTGAATTAGGTGCTCGAAAAATTAGGGTGAATACCGTTGCTCCTGGCGCTATTGCAACCGACTTTGGTGGTGGTGCGGTAAGAGACAACCAAGACTTAAACAACCTAATTGCTTCAAGTACGGCATTAGGTCGCGTTGGTCAACCCGACGACATTGGTTCGGTAGTGGCCTTTCTGTGTAGCGATGACTCCAAATGGATTAACGCACAGCGAATTGAGGTTGCTGGTGGTGTTCATATCTAAAAATAAAAAGCCGCGTAGTAATAACGCGGCTTTTTATTTTTAAAACATTACTTAAAATGCCATTTATCTAAAACTAAGGTAATAATGGCATGAGGCCATGATTCAAAATTTTGCAGTGTCGCCCGAATGGGAAGTACCGAAGTGGACTTCCATTGTGGACTAATTGGGGTATACATACTGGCTTCATACACCAAGTCTTTATCAAATGGATTGCTAATATTCAATAAGGAAATGATGTTTTTTCGATCGGAACTTTCCTGAATAAATTCAATAACAATGGTCTTTTTCGGATTCAAGTTTTTCTCCACCACTTTCATACTGCTAATAGAGTCGCCTTGCACTTCACATTCTACAAAAACCGACTCACCGCAAAACAATTGCAACACTTTTTCTTTTACAAAATAAGGCGTATTTTTTACGTCCATGCCATATTGCTGGGTTTCGTCGGCCGCAATGGTCAATCGATAGGCATTGCGCATGGGTTTGTCGTTTTGAGAGAATACAACACTGGTACATAGTGTTAGCATTAGAATTACTAGTATCTTCATTTTCATATTAAAAAGGTATTATAATTTGGGGTGAACAAAATTTTATTTCTCAGTAAACAATTGCCATATATTGGTTTCGATACAGACCTTGAACTTAGTTAATCAATTCAAATTTAACAAAAAAAATCATACCCTACACATTAAAATAGCTATGAAAAAACTATTTTTACTTACATTAGATTATCTAATTAATATTTCAATTATTAATCAAATTTAAATTATATGAAATCAATAGTTACTTTATGTTCCATTTTAAGTTTCACATCGTTTATTTCTTGTAAAAAAAATGAAACACTAACTGGTTCAGAAAAATTAAATCCAGTTGCAAAAGAAAAAAAGGATAGTATAATACAACCACAAGCGCATACAGATTGCGATTACAGCACTATGTTATCCAATCCGAAAACGCCAAAAATGGCAAAAGAATTGTTTAATAATACCGCCAAACTTACCGATGAACCGTTAGACTATTTCGATTACATCTTAAATGGAACTGAAAATGAAAAGAAGTTTTACTTTAGAGTCATTACCAATTCTTATCAAATTTCAGACGGCGCCTATTCTGAAGGACTAGGTAGTTTTGGAAAAGAATATATTGAAAACCATCCCGAAGCTTTCGCTAGTTTTTTTGATCAAACCAATTGCTTTAATGATAACGACTTGAAAACTTGGGCTAAAATTGCGGTTCTCGAATTCGAAATAATCGATGACAATGTTGAAAGCAATAAAAAAGAAGCTCTGGTTTATGGCTACTGCCGAAAACTAATCAATGACAGTAAAAAATTTCCAGAAAGCAAACGAAAAACCATTACAAAATTTACGAAGCTGTTAAGTATTGAATGGGGTGAATTCTTAAAACATATTGATTAATTCATTATTCCTAAAACGACTTCAAATGATACGTGGCAAATGAAACATTACCAAAACATCATCCATGTTATTTTTTGTTTAAACAAATAATGAGACGTGTATTTAAACAAAATAAATCCTATATTTGAATATAATCATTTAACCAACCACCACTTATGAAAAACAAATTACTCTCGATTGCTTTTATAGCAGTGGCCAGTTTTTCTTTTGCTCAAACTGGAAAAACCCCATGGAACGTTACTACTAAAAAGTTAAATGCGACCACAGTAGCCAACAAACAGAATTTAATCAATCCAAGGTTGTACGAATTGGATGTTACCGAATTGCAGCAAGAATTAGCTCCAGCTCCAGCTCGATTTAGCAACAGCAGATCCAATGCTATCGTTAGTTTTCCCAATACTAATGGGCAAATGGAACGCTTCCGAATGATGGAATCGTCTAATATGGATCCGGCTTTAGCGGCGCGATATCCCGAAATTAAATCTTATGTGGGTCAAGGAATTGACAACCCAACCGCAACGATATACATTAGTTTGTCACCACTAGGCTTACAAACTATGATTTTAAGAGCCGATCAATCGGCAGAATTTATAGAGCCTTATACTTCTGACTTAAGCAGTTATTCGGTTTACAAAAAATCGGATAAATTGGCTTCTTTAAATAAATTTGAATGCAAAGTAATTGAACAAGCACAAAACGATTTAAAAACATCTAATGTTGCTCGACCTAACGCAGACGATGGTAACTTAAGAAACTTCCGTTTGGCCATGTCAGTAACTGGCGAATATACAGCCTATTTTGGCGGTACCAAAGCCTTAGCACTAGCTGCCATAAACAATACCATGACTCGTGTAAATGGTGTTTTTGAAAAAGATTTTGGCGCTCACATGAACCTAATTGCGAATACCGATTTAGTGATTTATACCAGTGCTTCTACCGATCCATACTCCGCAGCAACTGCAGGAGCTGGTGGGGCTTGGAATCAAGAATTGCAAACTACGTTAACTAATGTTCTAGGGAATTCAGCCTACGACATCGGACACCTTTTTGGTGCTTCTGGTGGCGGTGGAAATGCAGGTTGTATTGGTTGTGTATGTGTTAATCCAACGGTAAGTGTGCCTCTAGGAAAAGGAAGTGGATTCACTTCTCCAGCAGACGGCATTCCTTCTGGAGATAATTTTGACATTGATTACGTAGCACACGAAATGGGACATCAATTTGGTGCCAACCATACTTTTACACACAGTAACGAAGGAACTGGAGTTCAAATGGAACCAGGTTCGGGTTCTACCATTATGGGATATGCGGGTATCACAACATTAGATGTGCAACCACACTCCGATCCATACTTCCATGCAATAAGCATCCAACAAGTGACCAATTATATTAAAACCACCACGTGTCAAACTACTGTAGTAACTGGAAATGCCATTCCGACTGCCAATGCTGGTTTGGATTACACGGTTCCTAAAAGTACGCCTTTTATGTTAACCGGTGCCGGAACCGATGCTAATGGTGATGCGCTAACCTACAATTGGGAACAAATGGATTCTCAAAATACAGCGACAGCACCAAGTGCCACCAAAACTTCTGGAGTTAATTTTAGATCTTACAATCCTAGTACTGCAACTACACGTTATTTTCCTAGAATGTCATCAGTATTGACTGGTGCTACAACCACGGCTGGTTCGGAATTAACAGTCGAAGCCTTGCCTTCTGTTGCTCGTACTTTAAATTTTAGATTAACGGTTCGCGACAACAGAGCTGGTGGTCCTGCTAACAATAGTGACGACATGATTGTTACGGTCAATGCTACTGCAGGACCTTTTAGTGTTACAGCTCCAAATACAGCTGTTTCCTATGTTGGAGGATCCAGTCAAACCATTACTTGGGCTGTTGCAGGAACCACAGCAAATGGTGTAAACTGCGCCAATGTTGACATATTAATTTCTACTAATGGCGGAACAACGTGGTCTACATTATTAGCGGCTACTCCTAACGATGGTACGCAAGCAGTAACCATTCCTAACACACCAGGAACTACAAATAGAATTATGGTTAAAGGAACAAATCATATTTTCTTTGATGTTTCCAACACCAATTTTACCATTACGGCAGGTTCTTCGGATACTACGGCTCCAACCGCTCCAACGCTTTCGGCTTCTGGAACTACACAAACTACGACTAATCTATCGTGGTCGGGTGCTACAGACAATGTGGCTGTGACTGGATATGATGTATATCAAGGATCTATGCTACTTGGATCTACCACTACGGCTACTAGTTATGCAGTAACAGGATTATCAGCTGCTACAGCCTATTCCTTCACTGTAAAAGCAAAAGATGCTGCTGGTAATATTTCTGTTGCGAGTAATTCCGTTAATGTAACTACTCTTGCGGCATCAGATACAACCGCTCCAACCGCTCCAACACTTTCAGCTTCTGGAACCACACAAACTACAACAAATTTATCGTGGTCGGGTGCTACAGACAATGTGGCTGTGACTGGATATGATGTGTATCAAGGCGCAACTTTACTTGGGTCTACTACTACCGCTACTACTTTTGCAGTAACAGGATTAACAGCTGCTACAGCCTATTCCTTCACCGTAAAAGCAAAAGATGCTGCTGGTAATGTTTCTCTTGCAAGTAATACCGTTAATGTGACTACATTGGCCGCTACAGGCGGTGCATCCGATCTATTATTTTCAGAATATATTGAAGGAAGTTCTAATAATAAAGCTTTAGAAATTGCAAACAATACTGGAGGTGCAGTAAACTTATCCATCTATACCGTAAAAAAACAAACGAATGGAGCTGGTGCTTGGAGCACTGGTATTGCTTTAACAGGTACCCTAAACAATGGTGCTAAATTTGTGTTGGTAAACAGTTCTATTGCATTAGCCTGTTATGATGCGGCTAGTGCTAATGTTTCAACAGGTGGTGCCGAACTTACTTTCAATGGTAATGATGCGGTTGGTTTGTTTAAAAATGGGGTGTTAATCGACATCATTGGTACCTTCAATGGCGGTACTGCTAATTTTGCAATTGACACTACTTTGAGAAGAAAAGCAACAGTAACTGCTCCGAATACAACATTCAATTTATCAGGCGAATGGGATGCCTTTGCAGTAGATACTTGTGGTGGATTAGGAAATAAATTAGCGCCTTCAACAAATAACAGTACACTTGATTTTACCATTGCTCCTAACCCAATTAAAGGTGATGCCCTTTCTATTTCTTCAATTTCAGAAGGAAACTATAGAATCATCAATATCATGGGACAAGTTGTGCTACAGGGTTCCGTTGAAAACAATCAAATAATGATTGGAACTTTAGACAAAGGAATCTATTTATTAGAAATGACTTCTAACGAGCAAGTGATTACTAAACGTTTTGTAAAAGAATAAAACATAGAAAGTTTAAATTTTTAAAGCAGTTGTGATTTTTTTACAACTGCTTTTTTTACATCTTTCAAATATATTTTACAGTCAAAACCTATACAAACTCTTGTACTTCACAAAAAAATTACTATGCGTGCATAAAATTTAACATAAATACTATGCGTGCATAGTATTTTTTATTTATCTTTGATTCCGAAACTAAATCGATATCGTAATTCGATACTATTTATATGAAAGATAAAACAATAGACTATGTTCTTCGTGCTACGTGGCAAGCAGTTTCCCGAATGTACAACGAAGAAGCTTCTAAATTTGATGGTTCGATGGCCATCGGATTTGCTTTATTAAGCATCGATAAAGAAGACGGTACTCCTTCTACCTTTATCAGCAATCGCATGGGGATGGAACCCACTTCGTTAACACGAACCCTTAAAACTTTAGAAGAGAAAGGCTTAATTACCCGAAAGAAAAATCCTGAAGACGGTCGTGGCGTTCTAATATATTTAACCGATTTAGGCAAAGAAATGCGCGCCCAATCCAAAGAAACGGTTCTAAAATTTAACGAAAGTGTCAAGAAAAACATTTCTGAAGAAAAGCTGAATCACTTTATGGAAGTTGCCGAAGTGATTAATGATTTGATAACAGAGAAAAAAATATTTTAGAAAATATAAGAAAGAAACAAGAAGAAAGAAAACCGTTTGCATAAGAATCTTGGTTCTTGCATCTTGGTTCTTGCTTCAAAAAAATAATAATCAAAAATGAAAAGAATAATCAAAAAAGTGGCCGTAGTAGGTTCTGGAATCATGGGTTCTGGCATTGCGTGTCATTTTGCTAACATTGGTGTGGAAGTATTGCTTTTAGACATTGTTCCGAATGCACTCACCGAAGCCGAAGAGAAAAAAGGTCTTACGCTAGAAAGCAAAGTGGTTCGCAATCGCGTGGTAAACGACCATTTGGCAAATGCATTAAAATCGAACCCATCGCCTATTTACAGTCAGAAGTTTGCCACCCGAATTACAACTGGAAATACAACCGATGACATGGCTAAAATTGTTACTTGCGATTGGATTATCGAAGTGGTTGTAGAGCGTTTGGACATCAAGAAATTGGTTTTTGAACAAATTGACAAATTCCGCAAGCCAGGCACTTTAGTAACTTCCAATACATCTGGAATTCCGATTAAGTTCATGAATGAAGGTCGTAGTGAAGATTTTCAAGCGCATTTTTGTGGCACGCATTTCTTCAACCCTGCACGTTATTTGAAATTATTCGAAATCATTCCAGGACCAAAAACGTCACCTGAAGTACTAGAGTTCTTAACGAATTATGGATCACAATATTTAGGTAAAACTTCGGTCGTAGCCAAAGATACTCCGGCGTTCATTGGAAACCGTATTGGTATCTTCGGAATTCAAAGTTTGTTTCACTTGGTAAAAGAAATGGGATTGACCATTGAAGAAGTCGATAAACTAACTGGACCGGTAATTGGTCGTCCAAAATCGGCTACGTTCAGAACCGTAGATGTGGTTGGATTGGATACTTTAGTTCACGTAGCTAACGGTTTGTATGAAGGTTGCCCAAATGATGAAGCGCACGATTTATTCAAACTTCCCGATTTCATCACCAAAATGATGGAAAACAAATGGTTAGGAAGTAAAACCGGACAAGGATTTTACAAAAAAGAAGGCAAAGATATTTTGTCTTTAGACTTAGATACCTTAGAATATAGAGCCGCTAAAAAAGCGTCATTCGCCACGTTGGAATTGACTAAAACCATCGATAAACCCATCGATAGATTTAGAGTTTTAGTAAAAGGAAAAGACAAAGCAGGCGATTTTTATAGAAAGAATTTTGCAGCGATGTTCGCCTATTGTTCCAACAGAGTTCCCGAAATTACCGACGAGTTTTACAAAATAGACGATGCTATGAAAGCGGGTTTCGGTTGGGAAAACGGACCGTTTGAAATTTGGGATGCTATTGGTGTTGAAAAAGCGATCGCTATTATGGAAACGGAAGGCTATAAACCGGCCGCTTGGGTTACCGATATGCTAATTTCTGGAAACAAATCGTTTTATACCGTTAAAAATGGGAAAACGTGTTTCTACAACATTCCTACCAAATCACAAGAAGAAAAGCCAGGGCAGGATACCTTTATCATATTAGATAACATTAGAGAAAGTCATAAAGTTTGGGGCAACTCCGATGCTACCGTTTTCGATTTAGGAGACGGCATCTTAAACTTAGAATTCCATTCTAAAATGAACACCATAGGTGGTGGAGTATTAACGGCTATCAACAAAGCTATCGATTTAGCAGAAAAAGAATACCGCGGATTGGTGATTGGAAATCAAGGAACTAATTTCTCTGTTGGAGCCAACATCGGAATGATTTTCATGATGGCAGTCGAGCAAGAATACGACGAATTGAATATGGCCATCAAAATGTTTCAAGACACGATGATGCGCGTACGTTATTCTGCAATACCTGTAATTGTAGCACCTCACGGAATGACCCTAGGTGGTGGTTGCGAAATGAGTATGCACGCCGACAGAGTGGTCGCTGCTGCTGAAACCTACATTGGTTTGGTAGAATTTGGAGTGGGTGTAATTCCAGGTGGTGGTGGTTCTAAAGAAATGGCTTTACGAGCTTCTGATCTATTCCGTAAAAACGATGTCGAGCTGAATGTACTACAAGAAAACTTCCTAACTATTGGAATGGCAAAAGTAGCCACATCAGCTTATGAAGCGTTTGATTTGGGTATCTTACAAAAAGGAAAAGATATTGTGGTGGTAAGCAAAGACCGCCAAATTGCAGTTGCCAAACAAGTTGCATTACAAATGGCTGACCAAGGCTACACACAACCTGTTAGAAGAACCGACATCAAAGTATTAGGAAAACAAGCACTGGGAATGTTCTTAGTAGGAACCAACCAAATGGTAGCCGGAAAATACATCTCAGAACATGACTTAAAAATTGCCAACAAATTGGCTTACGTAATGGCTGGAGGCGATTTATCAGAACCAACATTAGTAAGTGAACAATACTTATTAGATATTGAAAGAGAAGCATTTTTATCACTTTGTACTGAAAGAAAAACGTTGGAGCGTATCCAATTTATGTTAACAAAAGGAAAACCGTTGAGAAATTAGAATCAAAAACCAAGAAGCAAGAAATAAGAAGCAAGATTTAAAATCTTTTCTCTTTTTTCTTTATTCTATTATCTAAAAAAAATGAAAACAGCCTATATAGTAAAAGCATACCGAACTGCGGTAGGAAAAGCTCCAAAAGGAGTGTTCAGATTCAAACGTCCTGATGAATTGGCCGCAGAAACCATTCAATTCATGATGAACGAATTGCCTGATTTCGACAAAACAAGAATCGACGACGTAATGGTTGGAAACGCCATGCCAGAAGCAGAACAAGGGTTAAATGTGGGACGATTAATTTCCTTAATGGGATTAAAAGTAACCGATGTTCCAGGTGTAACAGTAAATAGATATTGTGCTTCTGGATTGGAAACTATCGGAATGGCAACCGCAAAAATACAAAGTGGTATGGCCGACTGCATCATCGCTGGTGGTGCCGAAAGTATGTCATTCATTCCAATGGGAGGTTACAAACCAACTCCCGATTATGCCGTAGCGGCAGCAGGTCACGAAGACTACTATTGGGGAATGGGTTTAACGGCAGAAGCCGTTGCCAAGCAATTCAATGTGTCTCGTGAAGATCAAGATGAATTTGCTTTTAACTCGCATCAAAAAGCATTAAAAGCACAAGCGGAAGGTAAATTCGATAAACAAATTGTTCCGATAACTGTTGAACAAACGTTCATCAATGAAAATGGTAAAAAAGAAACCAAATCGTATACGGTTACCAAAGACGAAGGCCCAAGAGCCGATACCAATTTGGCGGCTTTAGGAAAATTAAAACCTGTTTTTGCAGCTGATGGTAGTGTTACTGCAGGAAACTCTTCACAAATGAGTGATGGTGCCGCATTCGTACTGATTATGAGTGAAGAAATGGTGAAAGAATTAGGTGTTACACCTATTGCACGATTGGTCAATTTTGCCTCAGCTGGTGTGGAACCAAGAATCATGGGAATCGGTCCAGTACAAGCCATTCCGAAAGCCTTAAAACAAGCAGGTTTAAGTTTAAATGATATCGATTTAATCGAATTAAACGAAGCTTTTGCCTCACAATCATTAGCCGTAGTAAGAGAATTAGGCTTAAACCCTGATATTGTAAATGTAAATGGTGGTGCTATTGCTTTAGGGCATCCACTAGGTTGCACAGGTGCGAAACTATCGGTACAACTTTTTGACGAAATGCGATTAAGAAAAAGCAAATACGGTATCGTAAGTATGTGTGTTGGAACAGGTCAAGGTTCTGCAGGAATATATGAATTACTATAATCAACCAACTATAAAAAAATAAAAAATGAGCGATATAACCAGAGGAGGACAATTCCTAGTTAAAGAAACCAAATGTGAAGACGTTTTCACACCAGAAGATTTCTCGGAAGAGCAAATCATGATGCGCGATTCTGTAAAAGAATTTTGCGATAAAGAAATATGGCCAAACAAAAATCGTTTTGAGGCTAAAGATTACGCTTTTACCGAAGAAGTAATGAAAAAAGCTGGAGAAATGGGCTTTTTGAGTGTAGCGGTTCCTGCAGAATATGGCGGAATGGGAATGGGATTTGTAGATACGTGTTTGGTATGTGACTATATATCAGGCGCTACAGGATCATTTTCTACTGCTTTTGGAGCACATACCGGAATTGGAACGATGCCCATTACATTATACGGAACAGAAGCACAAAAACAAAAATACGTGCCAAAACTAGCTTCTGGTGAATGGTTTGGAGCATATTGCTTAACAGAACCAGGAGCAGGTTCGGATGCCAATTCTGGAAAAACCAAAGCTGTATTATCAGAAGACGGAAAACATTATAAAATTACAGGTGGCAAAATGTGGATTTCCAACGCCGGTTTTTGTTCACTACTTATCGTTTTTGCACGTATAGAAGACGATAAAAACATCACCGGTTTTATTGTAGAAAATGACCCAAGTAACGGAATTACGATGGGAGAAGAAGAACATAAATTAGGAATTCGTGCCTCTTCTACGCGTCAAGTTTTCTTTAACGAAACCAAAGTTCCTGTTGAAAATATGTTAGCGGGCCGTGGTGAAGGATTTAAAATCGCCATGAATGCTTTGAATGTGGGTCGAATTAAATTGGCGGCCGCTTGTTTAGATGCACAACGTCGTGTAACTACCAATGCGGTACATTATGCTAACGAACGTATCCAATTCAATACTCCAATCTCAAGTTTTGGTGCTATCCGATATAAATTGGCAGAAATGGCAACCAGTTGCTATGCAGGAGAAAGTGCTACCTATCGTGCTGCTAAATCTATTGAAGATAGAATCAATGCCCGTATAGCAGAAGGAACATCCCATCAAGAAGCCGAATTAAAAGGCGTTGAAGAATTTGCTATCGAATGTTCTATTCTTAAAGTAGCGGTATCCGAAGACGTTCAAAATGCAGCCGACGAAGGTATTCAAATCTACGGTGGTATGGGATTCTCTGAAGATACGCCAATGGAAAGTGCTTGGAGAGACGCTCGTATTGCTCGTATCTATGAAGGAACGAATGAAATCAACCGCATGCTTTCGGTAGGAATGTTAATTAAAAAAGCCATGAAAGGCCATGTCGATTTATTAGGCCCTGCCATGAAAGTGCAAGAAGAATTAATGGGAATTCCATCATTTGATACTCCAGATTATTCTGAATTGTTTTCAGAAGAAAAGGAAATGATTGGAAAATTGAAAAAAGCATTCTTGATGGTAGCAGGTGCTGCGGTTCAAAAATACGGAATGGATTTAGACGCACACCAACAATTGTTAATGGCAGCAGCCGATATGCTTATTGAAATCTATATGGCCGAAAGTACCGTTCTAAGAACCGAAAAATTAGCCAAAAAAGAAGGAGAAGCCAAAGTACAAGAGCAAATAGCAATGGCCAAATTATACTTATACAAAGCCGTTGACGTGGTAACCCAAAAAGGAAAAGAAAGCATCATATCATTTGCCGAAGGCGATGAACAACGCATGATGCTCATGGGATTACGTCGTTTTACAAAATACACCAACATGCCTAATATTGTAGGATTGAGAGAAACCATCACTTCAAAATTAGTAGCGGAAAATAGTTATTGTTTTTAATTTTTAGTTAATTGTTTTGAAAACCACTTGAGAAATTGAGTGGTTTTTTTTATTCAAATATTTAAATAAAAAAGTGTTAAATATGAATTCTAAAAATACAAGGTGAAATAAAAAGCGTATTTATCTAACAATATTAAACTATTCTTAAGAAACTTAAAACTTTTTTAATATACTTTTGCTTACCTACTAATGCTAATCTAATAAGAATTATGAAAAAAGTAATTTTATTAACCTTGCTCCTAATGTACACGTTTAGTTTTGGAAAAACTACTACGATCACTCCCACGGATACTATTTGGTATGATGCTAATTATAAAGTTTCTACCAAACAGAATTCTGAAATTTATAAAATTACCCCTTATAAAATTAATGATAAATACCTGCATGTTTATTTTTATAAATCCAATCACAAAAATCATTTAATATCCTATAGTTTAGATGTTAATGACACCCAATTTGATGGAAAACGTACCTTTTATTATGAAAATGGAAATGTAAAAAACATCATTACTTACCGAAATAATTTAAAAGATGGAGTATATCTTGAGTATTATGAAAATGCAAAAATTTACATCAAAGGTGAATATTGTGATGATAGAAAAATAGGTCTCTTTATTATTAAAAACAAAAACGGTTCCATACATCAAAAAGAGTACTGGGAAAACGGTATCAAAACAGATAAATTTACTACAGATACATCAGTAACTTTAGAAGATTAATGCTTCATAAAAGCCACAAAAATTCAACAAAAACCACAAACTTAAAATAACTAAAAAGAAATTGGAAGTATTCAATTAAACCATTTCCTTTTTACCTCTACTATAATTCATCGTGTTTTATCCACTTTAGGAATAATACAAATCTGCAATTAAATAAAATATTTTGCTATTTTTACGCAAAACTAACTGTTTGCGTACCAAGATATTTCTCATAGGCTTTCAGTTTAATCAAAAAATTAAAATTAAAAGATATGAGTAAAAATCACTTTAAAATTTCGGTTATAATCGTATTTCAGCTGTTGCTAGTAAGTTGTAAAAACACCCAAGAAAAGATGCAAGATTATGTAAATAATTTCAATTCTTATGCATCATTATTACAAAATGGAATCATAACTTCAGCCAGTGCAGCAGCAGCTATTCCTGAAAATGAGATCCAAATTAATTTTCAAACCAATCTCGAACAGAACGACGATAGTAAAGAAATTTACAACAAAACCCTACCTTCATTAATTGCCAATTTACTAAAAAAAGATCCTACTTCTATGGATTTAGTTGATGAAGGAGTACATTTTAAAGTTGCTTTTTTAGCCGAAAACGGCGCCAACTTAGCCGAGTTGATAGTCGATAAAAAGAAAATGAATGAACTGTTAAAAGAACCTGCTGTTACGTCACCTGTTGTAGCTTCCAAAAACCCAAATTTGACCCCACAAATGCAGGAAATATTGGCATTATTAAATAAGAATATGCCCATTGAAAATAAAGCGGAAGGCACCAAAATATTGAAAATAGATATTACCGAAGCTAACGAATTGGTGAATAAAGTTGAAGTTCCTGATGATTATGCAGCCTTACTAAAAATGGATTCGGCCAATGAGCTCGTGAAAGAAAGCATCATTAGAAGTGGTGATTTTAGAAAAGTGATTTCGGCAGTGAGTCGATTTGGAATCACCACCGTTAAATACCAATATCAAAATGCCAAAGGCGCCGTGGTGAATACCATTACACTAACTCAAAACGACTTAAAATAAATGGAAAATGAAAGACCCGTTTGGAGGACTGTTTTAAGCATTTTTGTTACCTTATTTTTAGTGATACGATTGGTATATACTTGTTCTAAAATGAATGACAGAAAGACTAATGACTTAAATATCAACAACGTATTAAACGATAACTTAATCGAACAACGCCAATATCAAGAGAACATACAACGTGCCTTATTGAAAAAAAATAATGATATCTTGTACACCAGCTATCAAAGTTTAGATACGATAAATGATGCCCAAAAACAATTGTATAGTGTGATTAAATTGGCTAAAGATTCGCTAGTCACTTTCGATCTTACTACCAAAATAAAAGTGGATAAAAACTACTATTTTCAAAACAATCACGACGATTCGTTACGTCTGGCATTCAAATCACCAAAAGACTTAAATGTATTTATTCATGATTTTGAAAGTAACCAAAGTGAAGAACAAAATTTCAAAATATTGAAAAAAAATGTGAATTTAAAGCATTTCAAATTTGACAACCTACTACCCGAAACCAAAACTATTTCGTACACGATTACCAAAAATAACATCACTTTTAATGGATTTGCTTTATCCTTTAAAAATGATGAATTTCAGAGTTTTATTGAATTTGAAAGTCAAAAAATATCAGGTCTTGAACTTAAACTTGCCGCACTTTCTTTTTTAAGAACGAATCTAATATCATCTAAAAAGTAATTATGAAAAACGCACTTATTTCAATTTTTGGAGTACTTTTTTTTGGAAGTATTTTCAGTTGTCAACAAAAAACAACTGATACTCCAAAGGAAATAGAGTCTATCAAAAAGCTATTACAAAAAGAAGCTTCGAGTTGGCGTAGTGCTAATTTCAAAGAACATTCTGACTGTTGGTACCTTCAACCTTACAGTAGAATACTAGTTTCATTGGCAGATGGACATACTTTTGATGTGCCACCGAGCGCCATGAAAGATTCGAAAACAACAATGGGTAACGGTGGAAAAGCCATTCAAACAAACTTTAAATTTAAAATTAATGAAAACGATGCTTGGGTAAGCCATGATGAAGTTTCGATAGCTAAAGACGGACAAAAAACATTTTCTTACGAAATTAGAATGCTTGAAAAAATTAACAATCAATGGAAAATTGTTGGGCAATCCATTCATATTTACAATCCAAAATAAGAATTACACCTCGATTGGAAATTATCTAACACTAAGAATGATTTAAGTAAAAATTAACTTCATACCACTTAATTTTATTTAACTTTGATAAAAAACATTATTCTAATGAAAAAAATCATCCTCTTTTCTGCTTTAGCTCTAGGAATCATCGTTGCTTGCAAGTCGGGTTCCGATTCGAAATCCAATGCACTAACCATTTCTTTAGAACCCAAAAGTGGCAGCAATGTGACTGGAACGGCAACTTTTACTGAAAAAAATGGCATTGTTAACTTTGAAGCCAAATTATCCGGATTAAAACCAGGTGTACATGGAATTCACATTCATGAAAAAGCCGATTGCTCTGCTGGTGATGCTGCTTCTGCTGGCGGACATTGGAATCCAACGCATGTTAAACATGGAAAATGGACTGATGCCGAGCATCACAAAGGTGATATTGGCAACTTTACCGCTGATGAAAACGGCAATGCTACCGTAACCTTAAAAACCGACGAATGGTGTATTGGTTGTGGCGATGCCAACAAAGACATACTTGGAAAAGGACTTATTGTTCATGATAAAGCCGACGATTTTGTAACACAACCTACTGGAAATGCAGGTGCAAGAGTAGCTTGTTCTGCCATTATAAAATAAGTTTTATAACGTTCAATTTAAGACACCAAAAATTTGCAATTCACGCATTTTTTGGTGTCTTTTACTTTTAATTATGGAAGACAAATTACACCTTTATTTTAAAAATGCTGAAGAATGGCGTGAATGGTTGCACGAAAATCATCTACATTCTAAAGGCGTGTACCTGATCTTTTATCGAGTGAATAGTACTTTTGAAAGTATGCGATGGGAAGAAGCTGTTCAAGTGGCCTTATGCTATGGTTGGATCGATTCTACCGTTAGAAAAGTTGACGACGAACAACGAAAACAAGCCTTCGGACCACGCAAAGACAAAAGTGTTTGGAGTAAAGTGAATAAGAATTATGTCGAAAAACTGATCGCAGCCAATTTGATGCACGAGAGTGGGTTAAAGAAAATTGAAATTGCCAAACAAAATGGGTCATGGGAATCACTCGATGCAGTTGAAAATTTAGAAATACCATCCGATTTACAGCTTGCCTTCAACTCTAATTCGGTAGCTTATACCAATTACCAAAGCTTTAGTTTTCATTACAGAAAAAGTTATTTATATTGGCTCAATCAAGCTAAAAGAGAAGAAACTAGAACCAATAGAATTTCAGAAATTATCAAGCTTTGCGAACAAAATATCAAAACCAGACATTAAAATTAGAACCTTTTCATAAAATATACATAAGCTCTTCTTGAGCTTTTTTTTGTTTAAAAAAGATAATTAAAAGTTAAAATTTCTTATTTAATAGTATTACTATTATATTTGCATTAAATAATATTAAAAATGAAAAGCTTACTTTCCAATATTGTCATCACCGTAAATGACAAGTTGTATGTTAAAAATCCCGAAACCTCTGATTTAGGAAAAAAAATCATTGAACAAAGTATTCTTTTAATGGATGAAATTGGGTTTGATAATTTCACTTTTAAAAAATTAGGTGAACGAATCGGCTCCAATGAAAGTTCGATTTACCGCTATTTTGAGAGTAAACATAAATTGTTATTGTATTTATCATCATGGTATTGGGCATGGATAGAATATCGAATGGTTTTTGAAACAAATAATATTGTCAATCCGAAAGAAAAATTATTGAAAGCCGTTACCATTGTCACAGAAAAAATTGAAGACGATTCCAATACACTACACATTAATGAAGCTACTCTAAATAAAATTATAATTGCAGAATTCACCAAAACTCTTTTGACTAAAGAAGTTGATGAAGAGAATAAAATTGGATTGTTTTTGGTGTATAAAAGAGTCATTAATCGCATTATTGATATGATTATTGCAGTAAATCCAGAATTTCCATTTGCTAAAAGTTTAGCATCCTCTATTGTAGAAGGAGCATTGCACCAGCATTTTTTAAAAGATCATTTAAAAACCATCACGAATTGTAATGAGTTGGTTTCGCCAACGAATTTTTATATTACTATTTTAGATAAAACATTAGAATAAATGACAACACAATCACCTTTACAACGCTTTTTTAGCTTTTTAAAATTAGACAGAAAAGACATTTCACAATTGTTTTTTTATGCCATTTTTGCTGGTTTAGTGAGTTTATCACTTCCACTAGGAATTCAAGCTATCGTAAATTTAATTCAATCTGGACAAGCAAGTGTATCTTGGGTTGTTTTGGTTGTTATCGTAGTATTTGGAGTCGCTTTAGTAGGAATTCTATCCTTAATGCAACTACGAATTACCGAAAACCTACAACAAAAAATATTTGTTCGATCGTCTTTCGAATTTGGTTATCGATTGCCAAAAATCAAATTTGAGGAATTCTACAACCAATATCCACCTGAGCTAGCCAATCGCTTTTTTGACACGCTTACCATTCAAAAAGGAACATCAAAATTACTGATAGATTTTTCTACATCATTACTTCAAATTACGTTTGGAATTATTTTATTATCATTATACCATCCTTTCTTCATTTTCTTCGGAATATTATTACTTTTATTATTGTATTCAATTTTTAGATTTTCATATAAATCGGGACTTGCTACCAGCTTAAAAGAATCTAAATACAAGTACAAAGTGGTTGGCTGGTTACAAGAATTAGCTCGGAATAATTTTAGCTTTAGACGAAAAGACACTTTTGAATTTGCCTTACGTAAAAACGATTATTTAGTAGGGGAATATCTCAACTATCGTGAAAAACATTTTGGAATATTAAAAAGACAGTTCATTCAACTCATTGTTTTTAAAGTACTAATAACAGCAAGTTTATTGCTTATTGGCGGATTTTTGGTGCTTAATCAACAAATGAATATTGGACAATTTGTAGCTGCAGAAATCATCATTTTATTGGTCATAAATTCAGTAGAAAAAATCATTACTGGATTGGAAACCTTCTATGATGTGTTGACTTCCATAGAAAAAATTGGACAGGTATCCGATTTAAAAACTGAAGATGTTAGAACAAATCAAAATGAATTTTGCTTCACCGACATCGCATTAGAAATGGAAAAACTATCGTACCAATTCCCAGATTCCAATGATTTAATTATCAATCAAGTGAATTTGAAAGTGAATCCGAACGAAAAAATACTTTTAGAGGGCGAAAATGGTTCTGGCAAAACTACTTTAATGCGATTGCTTTCTGGATTATTGCAACCCACATCGGGCTCCTTATACATTAACGATGATACTTATAGAAAAATTGATTTAGCGCTATATCGTTCTCAAATCAGTACGATAATTAATGGAGAAACTCCCTTTGAAGGTACCATTTTGGAAAACATCACTTTTAATAATACTTTGATCGATAATGAAGATATTAAATGGGCGATTGAAAGTGTGCAATTGGGCTCTTTTATCAAATCGTTACCTGACGGTTTGAATACCAAAATATTTCCGGAAGGCAGACAATTATCGTCTTCTAATGCTCAAAAAATTCTTTTAGCACGCAGCATTATTAACAAACCTAGAATTCTATTCTATGAAGATCCATTAGATAAAATGGACGATTCATCAGCAAAAGAAATCATCGATTTTATTATGGATAAATCCCATAAATGGACTGTAATTGTATCGTCTAAAAATCCGTATTGGAAAGAAAAAATCCAACGTGTAATTCATATGAAAAATGGTATCATCATCACAGACACTAAAATCAAGTAATCATGCTCAATATTTCATCTAAAAATCCAATTACCGAAAATATTGATCAATTCAATACGGTAAAAAACTTACAAAACCGACCGCATTACAAAATCTTAAACCGAATTATTTTAGGCGTTTCGCTCATTTGTTTGCTTATTTTATTTTTACCTTGGACGCAAAACATATCGGGTTCTGGAGCCGTAACCACTTTAAAACCAGATCAACGCCCACAAACTATTCAAACTGCTATTGCTGGACGAATTGAAAAATGGTACGTGAAAGAAGGCGACTTTGTGCAAAAAGGCGATACGATTTTATACATTTCTGAAATAAAAGAAGATTACCTCGACCCCAATTTAATGGAAAACACCAAAAATCAAGTGGATGCCAAAAAAATGGCGCAACAATCTTATGGGGGTAAAGTGATTTCATTGTCGAGTCAAATGGCTGCGATTGAAAATGAGAAGAAATTAAAACTGCAACAAGCCAAAAACAAAATCCGTCAAGCCATTTTAAAAGTTAAAAGTGATAGCATGGATTTGGTGGCGGTTCGAACGCAACTTAAAATTGCAACTACCCAATTTAACCGATCGATTACTTTAAATAAAGAGGGGCTAAAACCACTAACAGATGTAGAGGAAAAACGATTAAAACTTCAGGAAATTGAGGCCAAAATCATTACCCAAGAAAATAAATTCATTAGTAGTGAAAACGAATTAATTAATGCTAAAGTCGAAGTCAATCGCATTGCCGCCGAATACAATGAAAAAGCATCTAAAGCGCAAAGCGAACAATATACCGCGTTGAGCAATCAATATGATACCAAAGCACAAGTTAACAAACTAGAAAATCAATACACCAATTATAAAATTAGAAATGGGATGTATTTCATCAAAGCACCGCAAAGTGGCTATGTGAATAGAGCCATTCAATCGGGAATTGGTGAAACTATCAAAGAAGGCACCCAAATTGTAAGTATCATGCCTTCAAAATATGATGTCGCTGTAGAAACTTTTGTGAGTCCAAATGACTTGCCCTTAATCCACAAAGGAGAAAAAGTTAGAGTTTGGTTTGATGGTTGGCCAACCATTGTGTTTTCGGGTTGGCCTAATATGTCGTATGGAACTTTTGGCGGAAAAATTGTAGCTGTAGAAAACTTTATAAGTGATAATGGCAAGTTCCGAATTTTGATTGCTCCCGACCAAGAAGAAGCGCAGTGGCCAAAACAAATAAGTATGGGTTCTGGGGCTAAAACGTTGGCTTTATTAGACAATGTTCCGGTTTGGTTTGAAATATGGAGAACGTTAAATGGCTTCCCTCCTAACTATTATCAACCAAAGAATAAAACTTCTAAAGAGAAAAAATAATGAAATATGTTATTGCATTTTTATGGTTCAGTTGTTTTTGTGTGGGTCAAAATTCAAATCTAAAAGAACTTTCTTATAACGAATATTTAGGGTTTGTAAAAAAATACCATCCTTTGGTAAAAAGTGCCAACTTAGGCATAAGTGCAGCACAGGCTAATTTGATGATGGCTCGCGGTGGATTTGATCCTAAAATTGAAATCGATTACGATAAGAAACAATTTAAGGATAAAGAATATTACTCGTTGCTCAACAGCAGTTTTAAAATTCCGACTTGGTATGGTATTGAAGTAAAAGCTGGATTTGATAATAACGAAGGAATGTACCTCAATCCTGAAAATACGGTTCCAAATAGGGGTTTAACCTCTTTAGGCATCAATGTTCCGTTAGGACAAGGTTTATTGATTAACCAAAGAATGTCCGACTTGAAAAAGGCTAAAATTCAATTAAAATTGAGTCAAGCCGAACGCAAATTAAATGCTATTGCTGTTTTGTATGATGCTTCATTGGCGTATTTCAATTGGAAACGAAATTATAGCGAAGTAAAACTATATGAATCGTATTTAAAAAATGCAGAATTACGTTATAACGGAATCAGAAGTTTGATACGAAACGGCGACAAACCCTCTATTGATTCAGTAGAAGCTAAAATTATTGTCCGAAACCGATTGTTGAGTTTAGAGGATTCGAAATTAAAATTAGCCAAGTCTAAACTAGAATTAGCTAACTTTTTATGGTTAGAAAACGATGTACCAATGGAACTTCAGGACGACATCACACCTGAAGAAAATTTAGAAAATACCATCCAACAAACTTTAAAAACAAATGAACTATTAGTAGATCAACCTTCTATTGAAAATCATCCTAAAATCAATTCTTTACAGAACAAAATTGCACTATTAGATGTAGAACGCAAATTAAAAGCCAATTCGTTACTTCCCAAAATCGATATTGGATATCATTATCTATCCGAACCCAATTATTGGAACACCACTAATTTTAACAACTACAAAGTAGGACTGAATTTTTATTTTCCTTTGTTTTTAAGAAAAGAAAGAGGCAGTTTACAACTCACAAAATTTAAAATACAAGACAGTCAATTTGCCTTGAATTTAGAGAAAGTACAGTTGACTAACAAAATAAATGCCCAACAAACTGAACTTAAATCGTTAGAAAAACAACGAAAATTAATTGCTGAATTAGTGAATGATAATAGTGTTATGTTGGCTTCTGAAGAGCGTTTATTTTCGTTTGGAGAAAGTTCCATTTTTCTAATCAATACTAGAGAAAATAATTTAGTCAGCACGCAACTTTCTAAAATTGTATTAGAAAACAGGTACCTAACTTCAAATGCCGAATTGTTTAAAATTATGGCAAATACAGAATAAATTTACTCAAATACCCTAGCTTTGTAGTTCAAAATGAAGTTATGATAAACCCATCGGCAAACGGCTGGATAGACAAGTACTTTTTAGAGCAAAATATGTTGTTCGATTGTACCGCTATGAGCGCATCGGAATTTTATCAAAACATCCGCAAAACTGGGTTTATTTACGGACATATTATCGCCATAAATAGTGACCCAAAAATTGATATAGAGCATTGGAAAACCGAAGAAATCTCTAAAGTTGCTCTATTAAATACTTTATTTGATACCTATTGCCAAACCTTACATCAGTCCAATTCGGATAATTTTATTACACAAGCGATTGCATTTTATAACGAAATTACCCCCAAAGGTTTTGGTTTTTTTAATAAAATAATGCCCTCAACTGTTAGTTCCAAATTAGAAGGTTTGATTGATGAACGTGTACAAACCAATAAAGACATCATAAGTAAGAACTTTTCACATATTGTTACCAATGCCTTGCTGTTTGTAGATGTTTTGGCTTTTAGACGGTATTTAAAAGAAGGCAAAGTTCCCGAAAAATATTTGAAACGTATGGAAGAAACTATCATGAGTTTGGTTTCCTTAGCGCTTCAAGTAAAAACAATAAAATCGCAACACGACGATTTATTAATTAAATTATTTGAAGCATCCGTGCGCTATACACGGTTTTCTAAAGTCAATATTCAAAATTTAGAATCGTTACCCTTAAACGATTTTAATGACGATTTAGAAAAATACTATCTATTTGATTTAACAGGTTTGACCCTTTGGAATGATGAAAAAATAGAAAATGACGAAGTGTATTTTCTTCATAAATTGGCAGAAACATTAGCTATTACTGATGATTTTGTAAATGAAAGTATTGTCGCCAATGATGCTTTCATTACAACTCACAAAGAGGAAATTCAATACTTTAATTATTCCAATCCAGTAAAGCACTTTTACGACCAAACCACACATGGCGTTATTTTTCTAATCAAACGGAACAAAAAACGACTGACAAAAGAAATATCTGAAAGTAAAGAATTGATGCAACTTTTAGCACAATCTACGCAACGCGATTTGGATGCTGATGAAAAAAAGAAAGTAAAAAAACAGCTGTTAGACATTTGCAAAAGCATACCGTCGTTAACTATTTTTTTACTTCCTGGTGGCGGATTATTATTACCTATTTTGGTAAAATTTATTCCGCAATTATTGCCTTCTGCCTTTAATGAAAACTTAGACGATTAAAATTTCAATTGGTATACTTCGTCTAAATCTTTGTTACTACTCATGTTTACTTCCAAATCGGTTACATACCCCGAATTCAATCCGTAGGCCCATCCATGAAGGCTTAAATCTTGTCCTTTCTTCCATGCCGATTGCACAATAGAGGTTTTGGCTAAATCGAACACTTGTTCTTTAACATTCAATTCTACAAAAGCATTAAAACGTTCATTTTCGTCTTCAATTGAATCTAAGTAAATGTTATGCAATCGATAAACGTCTTTAATATGACGAATCCAATTGTCAATTATCCCAATAGAATCGTTGCTCATAGCTGCTTTTACCCCACCACAACCATAATGCCCACACACAATAACATGTTTAACTTTCAAAACATTGACTGCATAATCTAGCACGCTCAACATATTCATATCGCTGTGAACGACCATATTGGCGATGTTTCTATGTACAAAAACTTCTCCGGGTTTGGCACCAATAATTTCATTTGCCGGTACCCGACTATCCGAACAGCCAATCCAAAGTAACGGTGGATTTTGTCCTTTAGATAAATCTTTAAAATACTCAGGGTCAACTGCAATCTGGCTTTCAACCCATTGCTTATTATTATCTAATATCTTTTTATAAAAATCACTATCCATAGTTAATTTATTAATCTGATTCGTTTGTATTATTAGATGTTCCAATAACATTCAAATATATAAAAAATAAAAAGCCATTAATCACAATTGGCTTGTTAGTTGCGATTAATGGCATAATTAAAAATTTTGGTTTATTAATGACGTAAATTGGCAACTGAAAAATTAGGATTCTGTTCATCTTTTATGAATTCAACATCTTCATAAAAAGTCACTTCTCCGTTTTCAATATTGTGCATTGCTCCTACGATACCAATCTCACCATTTTCAATCATTTGTTCTAAAGTATAACTGCGTTCGATAATGTTTTTTACATTTCGTTTTACGTTAATTTGTGCTACATTTTCAACAAAATCAGGGTTGCCCGAAGTTCTATTTTCTAAAGTATCCTTTTCTTGATACACCGAAGGTTGAATTTTAGACAATAATTCGGTAAGATTTCCCATTTCAACATGGTCACAGGCACCTTTCACAGCACCACATTTACTGTGTCCAAGAACCACAATTAACTTAGAACCTGCAACTTTACAGGCAAATTCCATACTGCCTAAAATATCGGTGTTGACAATATTTCCGGCAATTCGCACTGAAAAAATATCTCCCAATCCTTGATCAAAAATCAATTCGGCAGACGTTCTACTATCAATGCAACTCAATATAATTGCAAACGGCCATTGTCCGTCTCTGGTATCATTTACTTGTTCTAATAGGTTTCTGTGCGCTTTTAGGTTTTGCTTGAATCGGTTATTTCCTTCTTTTAATAACTCTAATGCTTTTCTAGGGGTAATAGACGATTGTAATTCTTTATTTAATGTTTTCATTTTATTATTTTTTTTAATCAATAAACTTTGTTTTACTAACTTCAACAATCACAGTTTCTCGTTTCAAGGCATCGTATTTATGTTCTAGAGTAACTGTATTTTTAAATCCGTCACTATTTTCCAATTCGTAAGCCTCTTTAAAACCAACCAATTTCACTTTAATATTTTCTTCTTTGGCTCGTATTTTTTTAAATTCTTTTATCAAATCTAATACATCGTGCGCAATATAAACCGTATCGGTTGCATTAATGACTACTTTAGAATTTGATGGTATAGCGGCTAAAGTTGCTTTGATGGCAGCTTTATTTAAAAAAGATACTTCTTGCGCTAAATCGATATGAATGATGTCACCATCAACATATTCTTCCTTTCTAAAGTTATAGGCACGTTTCATATTTCCTTTCAATACAAAAATAACACTGATTATCATACCAAGCGCTACTCCTTTCAATAAATCTGTAAAAACCACAGCAACAAATGTGGCTATGAAAGGAATGAATTGGTATTTCCCTTTTTGCCAAAAATGTTTGATTGTTTTTGGATTGGCCAATTTATATCCAACCAATAACAAAACAGCCGCTAGAGTGGCTAACGGAATTTTATTTAAAACAACTGGAATAGTTAACACACTAATCATCAATAACAACCCATGAATGATTGCTGACATTTTCGATTTAGCACCAGCATTATTATTAGCCGAAGTTCGAACCACAACAGAAGTCATGGGCAATCCACCTAAAAGTGAACTTACAATATTTCCAATTCCTTGTGCTTTTAACTCCACATTGGTGTTGGTATATCGTTTTTGAACGTCCATTCTATCGGCAGCTTCAATACATAAAAGCGTTTCAATAGAAGCTACAACGGCTATTGTTATAGCAACAATCCACACTTTAGAATTGGAAATTACGCTAAAATCGGGTGTTACTATAATGGCTTTAAATTCTTGCAAAGAGCTTGGAACTGGTAAATTCACCAAATGGTTTTGTGCCACGGCTAAATCACTACCGGAACGAATAAAAATCTCATTCAAAACGACACTAACCACAACGGCTACTAGAGCTGCTGGAACTAATTTTATTTTTTTGAAAAATTCAAACTTATTCCAAACAAGAATTATTGCTAACGAAAGTATAGTTATTACAATGGAACCCAATTGAACATGATTTAACACCGAAAATAGTTCTGAAAAAGTATTTTGACCATCGTCTTGAATGAAAGACAAATCGCCTTCATAATCGGGATCATACCCAAAAGCATGCGGAATTTGTTTTAAGAAAATGATCACTCCAATTCCGGCCAACATCCCTTCAATAACATTGGTTGGGAAATAATTGGAGATGGAACCTGCTTTGATAAAACCCAATGTCAACTGAATCAAACCTGCAATTAATACGGCTAAAAGAAATGAATTGAACGATCCTAAATCGGCTATTGCAGTTAAAACTATAGCGGTTAAACCAGCCGCTGGACCAGACACACTGATGTGAGACTGACTTAAATAACCTACAATAATGCCGCCAACTACACCCGAAATAATACCTGAAAATAAAGGTGCTCCACTCGCTAATGCAATACCGAGACACAGTGGCAATGCCACAAGAAAAACCACTAAACCTGATGCGAAATCAGATTTGAGGTTTGCAAAAAGATTGATTTTTTTTGTCATACCTTGAAATTAATTTAATACGTAAATGCCTTCACTTGATGTGAAACTGTGATTAGTATTAAACGAATTCGGGTGGCGGTGAAAATATTTCTTCGGCCACATTATCATGGCGAGACAAGTTCTCTGAAATGATTTTATTTGAAGTAGATTGAGATAAATCCACAAATACAAAAGAGTATTCGTGGCTCAAATCGGCTTTAATCTGTTTGTAATCTTTGTGCATTTCTTCTTCACTGAAACTATAAAACACAGAAATATCGGTGTTTTTCTTTATCAACGTTACAATAGTAGGCGTTGAAAGAAAAAACACAAAAAACACCAATACGATTCTTGCTACTAACTTCATATCGCAAAAATAGCCATTGAAAAGATTAATAAACAGATATTATATATTTTTTAACACACTTTCTATTTCTATACTTATTGCTCCAACCAAGCTTTCATCATCCAAATGGTTTTTTCTTGCTCTGAAATAAAATCGCTCATCATCGAAGTAGTGCCTTCATCGTCAATTTCGGATGCTTTTTTAAGTATAACACGTTCAATTTTAAGAAGTTTAACCAACGAATCCAAAATCAATTCGATGGCTTTTACATCATTTTGGATATTACTCCCAATTTGCAACTTATTGTATTTTATGTACTCTTCAAACGTATGTAGTGGTGTAGCATCTAACGTTAAAACTCGTTCAGCAATTAAATCAATTTTTAGCTGGCTGTCGTTGTACAATTCTTCAAATTTCAAGTGTAAATCAAAAAAACGTCTACCTCGTATGTTCCAGTGTAAACCTCTCAAATTTTGATAATAGATTTGAAAATTGGCTAATAAAATATTTAATTCTGCTGCTAAAATTTCAGCATCTTTTTCGGGTAATCCAATACTATTTAGTTTCATTGTGACTTATTTTTACACAAAATTACTTTTTATTTAAGGGTAATACTATAAATTAAATTGATTGTTTTTATATTTGCATCAAATTTTACTATATAATGACAATTACGCAACTTCAATATGTTTTGGCTGTAGCCGAATATAAAAATTTCACATTAGCAGCCGAAAAATGCTTTGTAACGCAACCTACGCTGAGTATGCAAATACAAAAAGTAGAAGAAGAACTTGGAATACAAATTTTTGACCGAACGAAGAAACCTATTCAACTCACCGAAATAGGACAAAAAATAGTAAATCAAGCTAAGAATATTGTGAATGAGGCCAATCGCATTCAAGATATTGTACACCAGCAAAAAGGATTTATAGGAGGCGAATTTCGATTGGGAATAATTCCGACGATTATGCCAACATTATTGCCAATGTTTTTGAGCAATTTTATCAAAAAATACCCTAAAGTAAAGCTGATTATTGAAGAATTAAATACAGAAGATATCATCTTCAAATTGAATAATGGTCATTTAGATGCAGCTATTGCGGCAACTCCACTTAATGAAGAGAAAATCAAAGAAGTCGTTTTGTATTTTGAACCGTTTGTTGCCTACATTCCCGAACATCAGGGTAGTTTTAACAAAAAAGAAATCGAAATTGACGATTTGAATCTGGATGAAATTCTATTGCTGCAAGATGGACACTGTTTTAGAGACAGTATTTTAAATCTGTGTAAAAATAACAACAATTTGGAAAATAATAACTTTCAATTGCAAAGTGGTAGTTTTGAAACTTTAATAAAATTGGCCGATGAAGGTTTGGGCACCACATTATTACCCTACTTGCATACCTTAGATTTGAAAGAAAAAGACCAGGCAAAACTTCGCCATTTTACAGAGCCAAAACCAGCTCGAGAAGTGAGTTTAATTTATCCAAAAAACGAATTGAAAATTCATATTATAGATGCTTTACGCACCACAATTGCTGGTGTAATTAAAGGTGCCATCGTCTTCCAAAACGTACAAATTATTAGCCCAAAATCGAATAAATAAAAAAAGGAGTTAGCAAACTCCTTTTTTAAAATGTTCTATATCAATTTCTGTAATACATTGCTGCAAATGAGGTTTGTTGTTAGCAAAATAGGATAACCACTTTTGCAGATGATCAATCTCATGAGGCAATAAACTATGCACTGCCTTTCTCAATTTTCTTTTAAAAAGATTTGGGTCTATACTTACACTTTCCAACTCTGATTTAGTGTAATCGTAAATCATTCTTGCCATAGGTTTAAAGTTTAGGTTAAGTTTCGTTTAAATGTTTTGGGGAAAACGTTAAGTAAAAATATATTTATTTTTTTAATTGACCTAAAAAAAATCGAATTTTTATCGTCAAAAAGCCGATATAATCGACAAAATACATTTTAAAACTAATAAACTAAATATATACCTACAAATAAAATTTATGCATAAAAAAAAGGAACCGTTTAAGTTCCTTTTAGTTTTAGGTATTGCTACTCAGTAAACATTGCCTTAATTCTGGCTTTTCACTTGTGAAACTGAGTAACCATTCTGTTAATTGCTCAATTTCATAAGGTAAAAGTGTTTTTAAAGCTTTTTCTAATTCTTTGCAAAAAAGTTTAGTATCAAAACTAACCCTTTCAAGCACCGTTTTAGTGTAGTCGTAAATCAATCTTGACATAATAACATTAATAAGATTTGGTTAGACTTTTGGTAGAACTTGGAATAAGAACGTAATAAAAATACTTTTATTGTATCAAATTTAAAAAATTATTCTTTACCAAGATAACTTTAACCTTTATTTTTTTGTTGCGCGCAACATTTCTCTTTTTCCAGGAGCTCCGGGAAGTTTCTCAACCACAAATCCGCTGTCTAACATAGCCCTTTTTATGCTGCTTCGACAAGCATAAGTTACTAAAACACCGTCGGGTTTTAAAGCTGTAAACATTTTCTTAAAAATTTCAAGCGACCAAAGTTCAGGTTGCACTCTAAACCCGAAAGCGTCAAAATAAATTAAATCAAATTGTTCAATATCTGTAATATCTTGAAAAAATTGTTTTCGTTTGGTTAATGAAAAATTATCTGAAATGAATTGTTTTTCTTCCCAAGCAAATTCGTGAATGGCTTTAAATATTTCAGATGTATTGGAAGCGTCCAATTGCGAAACATAATTCATTTGCAAGGCTTCGTCAAGTAATACAGGATAAGCTTCTACACCAACATAATCAATAGGTTGACTGTCTTTTGTTGCTTCTAAAAAAGTTATAAAAGCGTTCAATCCAGTACCAAAACCAATTTCTAAAATAGAAACGGACTTTCCTTTAAAAAGATCAAGTCCGTTTTTTATAAATACATGATAGGCTTCTTGAATGGCACCGTGTTTGGAATGGTAACTTTCTTCCCATTCGGGTAAAAGTATGGTTGTAGAACCGTCTTGGGTTTGAATAATTTCTCTTTTCAAAATCTATTGGATGTACAACTTTTTAATTCTAGGAATGGGTCCGCCACATTTTCCTTGATGACACGTGATACAAGCATCAAGTCCTTTGTTAAAATTTGCTTTCACATTCTTAGGATCGCTATAAATTAGCCTTTGAGCTTCAATATATTTTTTGGCATTTTCTTTAAAAAAAGCATCGTTATCACTTGGAGTAGTAAACTTGGCCGTGTAAATTTTATTGAAAAATTCTGGATATTTCCCTAGCGTATCGCCTTTAACAATTAGCTTTTTAATTTGACTGTTGTAAGCATACATTTGTTCCATAAGAGTAGCCATTTCCGACATTTCATACATCTCGAATTTTTTTTCTTTGGCACACGATTTTTGTTTGTCAGTATCCTCTTTTTTTGCTTCCTTCTGTTGGCACGAAAAAAAAGAAAATGTCAATAACAAAACTATAACTTTATTCATCTAAAGCGCTATTTTTTAATTAAAACACCATCAGCCAAGAACGAATAATTAGTTTCAGGAGCTACAATACTATCAATGGCAGCTTTTGATTTTCCTGCATCTTTAGCATATTCTTTTAAGTCTGCAACAGAAGTTACTTCAACAAATGCTTTTCCATTCACAATTGCTTCACTATTACCCGCATTTTTAGGAACAAAAAAACCGTAGTCTTTAAATTTTACAAAAGCGGATTTCCCTTCACCTAAATCTAAATTCATCCAACATCCTTTCTTCTGACAAACATCAACAATCTTGGCAGCTACTTTTACAGTTAACGTGTCTGTAGGTTTCATGGTTTTGTATTTCGTTAGAAGTTCTGCACTGGTAATAGCACCATCAGTTGAAATACTATCGCCAAATTTTGCATACGATTCCGTTTTTTCTTCTCCTTTAATTTCCACTTTTTTTTGGCAACTTGCTAAGGCTAAAACGGTCAAAGCAGTATAGATTATTTTTCTCATTTTGATTGTTTTTAAATACACAACAAAAATAATCAGATATTAAAAACTAACACTCAAAAACGTATCTTTTTTTTTGTTTTCATTGATAATTTTCTATTTTTTTTGGAATAGTTTCAAAAAAAATAGAAAAGTGGGAATTAATTTAGATTAGTTAAAAAAAACATTCATTTTTTTAGTAGTTTAGCAAAATAATACCATTGATATGTTATAATATCTGAAATATTATACAACTATATAAAAACCAAATAGTTATATAGGATTTACTAAATTAATACCTGATCTAATGAGTCTAAATAATACGCTCGAAATCGATATAGTTAGCGCTAATTCTTCTAAAATTGATGCTGTAGATTTTGAAAATCTTACCTTCGGAAACACTTTTACCGACCATATGTTGATTTGTGACTATAAAGAAGGTGCTTGGCAAAAGCCTCTAATTAAGCCTTACGAACCTTTTATGATTGATCCTTCGGCAAAAGTATTTCATTATGGACAAGCCATTTTTGAAGGAATGAAAGCGTATAAAGATGAAAATGACGATGTTTGGTTGTTCAGACCTGATGAAAATTTTCACAGACTTAATAAATCAGCCGTGCGATTGGCCATGCCTGAAATTCCTGAAAACATTTTCATTGATGGATTAAAAACCATCTTAGATATGGAACGCAATTGGGTCAAAAAAGGATTGGGAAATACCCTTTACATAAGACCTTTTATGATTGCTATTGGTTCGGGTGTTATTGCACAACCTTCCACCCAATACCGTTTTATGATTATCCTTTCTCCGGCAAAATCATACTATTCTGGTGCAGTAAAAGTAATTATTGCCGATCATTACAGTCGTGCTGCTAACGGTGGAATTGGAGCCGCTAAAGCCGCTGGTAATTATTCGGCACAGTTTTATCCTACCAAATTGGCCAACGAAAAAGGGTACCAACAAATTATTTGGACGGATGATGCCACCCATACAAGATTAGAGGAAGCAGGTACAATGAATGTTTTTTTTAGAATTAACGATACCTTATATACCGCACCAACAGGAGAACGTATTTTGGATGGTGTTACCCGTAAAAGTTTAATTGAATTGGCCAGACGAGAAGGGCTTCATGTAGAAGTACGTTCGGTATTGGTAGAAGAATTAGTAAATGCAGCACAAGACGGAAGTTTGAAAGAAATTTTTGGAGCAGGAACAGCAGCTGTAATCAGTCCGATTAGCGCATTTGCTTATCAAGATGTGGAATATGTTTTGCCTGTAATTGAAAATTCCTATGCGAGTCAATTGAAAGACAAACTGACTAAAATTCAGTACAAATTGGCCGAAGATACTTTTGGTTGGACCGTGAAAGTATAAATCAATAATTTAAAATACACTTTATAAAAAAGCGATTTTCAAATGAAAATCGCTTTTTTTATTCCTTCATTGGTTAATCTATATTGAAAACCAATTTTTTACCATGTCTTTTTCAGAATGCAATGCGTTTTTGTGAACAAATTCATTTGTCTTTCCATTGTACACATAGTCGCTTTCCCAAGCTGTATGATTTGCTGCTAAATCTTTAATACTATCACAAACAAATTTTATTTCTTCAGTTGTTGTAGTCGGATGAATTGACATTCTAATCCAACCTGGTTTTTTTATTAAATCGCCAGAAGTAATGAGACAAACTAAATCGTGAGAGGTTTCTTGATCAACGTGCAATAAATAATGACCATAAGTACCAGCACAACTGCAACCACCACGAGTTTGAATTCCGAAACGGTCGTTGAGCATTTTAACCCCTAAATTATAATGTAAATCTTTAATATAAAATGAAATCACTCCCAATCGATCTTCTTGTTCTTTAGCTAAAATCGTTATGTTTTCTGAACCTCTCAGCGCATCAAAAACATAATTCACAATTTCGTGTTCGCGATCAAGAATGTTTTGAACACCCATTTTTTCTTTCAACTGAATAGCTAATGCCGTTTTAATCACTTGTAGAAATCCAGGTGTTCCACCATCTTCCCTATCTTCTATGTTGTCAATGTACTTGTGTTCACCCCAAGGATTGGTCCAAGAAACAGTCCCACCGCCAGGACAATCAGGAATGCTGTTTTTATATAAATCTTTATTAAAAACCAAAACACCGGAAGTTCCAGGACCTCCCAAAAATTTGTGTGGTGAAAAGAAAATGGCATCCAAATAACTTTCTGGATCTTTTGGATGCATATCGATAGTTACATAAGGTCCTGAACAGGCAAAATCTACAAAACAAACTCCATTATTTTGGTGCATTAATTTAGCCACTTCGTGATAAGGTGTTTTAATTCCAGTTACATTAGAACACGATGTGATAGATGCGATTTTAAAACTTCTTTCTTTATATTTTTCAAGCAGAATTTTTAAATTTTCAATAGAAAACAATCCGTTTTCATCAGCTGGAATGATTTCAACCTCAGCCATGGTTTCCAACCAAGAGGTTTGATTCGAATGATGCTCCATGTGTGAGATGAATACTATCGGCTTCAGTTCTTTAGGAATGGTAGTAAATTCCTTTAAATTTTCAGGAATTTTTAATCCTAAAATGCGTTGAAATTTATTTACTACACCTGTCATTCCAGTACCCGTATTGATTAAAACATCATTATCGGTAGCGTTTACGTGCTTTTTAATGATGTGCTTGGCTTCGTGATACGCCATGGTCATAGCGGTTCCAGTTACCGAAGTTTCGGTATGTGTATTGGCTACAAAAGGACCAAATTCGTTCATCATTTTTTCTTCAATAGGACGATACAAACGACCACTGGCAGTCCAATCGGTATAGATGATTTTTTTAGTTCCAAATGGCGAATCGAATTCTTGATCAATTCCAATAATATTCTTTCGAAATTGTTGAAAATAAAGCTCTAGTTTGGTAGTAGTTTCAGTTGCAATCATTCTGTTTAGTTTGTGCGTCAAAGATACGTTTTTTTGAGAAAAATTAAGTTATGAATTTGATTACTACAATCGATTGAAAAAATAGCAATTAAGACTTATTTGAAATAAAAAAATCCGACTAATTAGGTCGGATTTTGATTTGTATTTAAAATTATTTGATACTAATTTTTTGAGCAAAATCAGTATCCGAAGTATGAACTTTCACAACATAAGTTCCAGCACTGATTTCATTTACAGGAATTTTTAGACTTGTTTGGTTGTTGTCTTTTACATTCCAAGATTGGATTAATTGCCCTAACATAGTATACAAGGTCACCGACTCAATAGTTGAACTTGATGAACTGCTTTTAATACTGATAGTGTTATCTGATTGGGTATAAATTATGAAACCCTGATTACTCGATTCCAGCTGATTTGATGATAATACAGCCATATTACTGAAACGTAAAGAGAATCTTGTATCAATTGTTCCGGCAGGTAAATTAATTTCAAATGGCGTATTTTTTACATCGTGATACAGTTCTGTTACAGCATCATAAATATATACATTTTGATTTTGGTCGAAATTTTCCAATCCATCCACCATGATTTTAACCAATCCAGAAGCCGCAGTTTTAATCCCTAATGGATAGCTATTTGCTGTCGCAAAAAATCCTTCACCTTGAATGTTCAATTTTTCAGTTCCGTTTAGAAAGTACATATCACTCGGCAACGTTTCATTCAAACGAGCATCATATCCTAAATCAAATCCACTGGTTGCATTTTCATTCATAAACCCTAATAAAATTTGTCTGTGGTAGTTGTTAGTCGAATTAAATCCCAATCTAATTTTAGCAAATGTATTTTCTAAAACCACCTCTGCACTATTATTGGTAGCGGTTACTGTTGCGTTTGCACTAGAAGTTTTAAACATATCATTAGAATCTACATCCGTTTCTTTAATAAAAGCTCTTTGATTGTTATTAAAAACAATGGTCCCTCCAGTTGCATTTCCGTAAAGTAAAAAACCTTGTCCAACCGGAATAAATCGGCCCGGAATTCTTGAACTAGAGCCCAATCCGCTTGTTCCTGCAGGTGCTACTGGAGGTGTTCCTCCAACTAACGTTCTAGTAGCATAACCGCCCTGATAATCTGTAGTAACATGAGAGGCATTGGTACCATAATGTTCCCAAAAATATAAGGTTCCTGTGGTAGAGCCTAAATTATCTTTTATAAAAGCATCTGCGTCTAATGCTGATGCATAAGGGTTTCCACTTAAATTAGCATTATTTGCGGCAATCGGACTTGTTATAGTCCCATTATTTGGTTTTCCAACAAAAGTATAATTTTGAGATTCCGATAATGCGCCACTTCCTTTCATCGTAAAACCCTGACAAGCAAGTAACGATCCATTTTGCCCAACAGCCGCCCAATTGGCATACACTGGAGTCACATTTTGAAATTTAAAAATCCAGTAACTACTCAAGGTAATTGGTGACGTTGGCGCACCGTTGTATCCTGTTGTCCAAGTAATATTTTGAATGTTATTGGGATCTGTGGCATCTCTTAATACTCCATTTACAGTAAAAGCGTTGTTATTTGTTGTCGTATTTATACTTCCAACAGGAGAAGACCAATAATTGTAATTGAATTTATTGGATTGTCCTTGTTGGTCTCTTTCAATAAATCCAGCACTGGTTTCATCCAAATCACTTTCGGTTGTTTGTAACAATTGGGATTTTCCTTGTAAGTCAATTTTTCCATCCAATTTTAAATACCAATCGTTTTGAATTTTGGTGTCATTATCCATGGTAACTACAACACCTGAATCTACAATCAAACCTAAATCAACTGTATTAGTTGTTTCGGTAATATCATTTTTAACGTGTATTATTGACCAATCTTGTTCCACACAATCTAATCCTCTTACTTCATTAGTTGGGCTATTAACAGCGGTTGAAAAATCGCCACTACGTTCGGTTACAAAAGGCATTGGGGCTTGTTGTTCATAAATATTTTTATGGTTGTAGATTTTCATACCGGTTACTACATCTGTAGATAGAGTTGCATAATTATCAATGATGTCGTCTTTATATACATCCATTCTGTAATAGCGAATAAGATTGACAAACGATAATCCCTCAATGTTTTTAGGTATGATTGAACCACGAATTTGACCTCCATTGTCTTGAATTTCTTGATAGACCATTTTCTTTATCTGAGAATCTGTTAGTGATACATCAAAAAGGCGAATTTCATCTATTCTTCCTTTAAAATAATCGGCAGTACTGCTTGGATTTTTACCAATTGTAAGTAATGACGTATCGGCATTAATACTTCCTGAAGCCGCCACACTTGCTACTAAAGCACCGTTCAAATATAATTTTAAAAATCCATCACCATAAACAGCTCCAACATGATACCATTGTGAGGTGTTCAACGTATTTGTAGCATACGTTAAGGTTGTTGAATTAACAATAGCTTGTAATTTTTTATCATTTGTAACTCGCAATTGAAATTTATCTTGACCAATAACTACTCCATTAGTGGAAAATGCAGTATTCAAATCAATCCATGCCATCAGAGAGGCATTAGCTAATCCACCTAAAACAGAAGCGTCTTGACCGTAATCATTTCTTCCGTCAAATTCGAGAAGTAATTTTCTATTCAAATCTCTTGGAGAACCTTTTACTGTTGTATTTGTATCTAAGGCATCGAGAATTCCGTCTTTATCTGTATCGACTGTCCCATCAATAACTCCATCATTATTGGCATCTAAACTAGAATACAGACCAGTATAAATATCTTTAATTCCGTTGGCATCAGAATCCAATTGCATGTAATCGGCATTACCCAAACCGTCTGTATTTTGAGCAAAAGGTCTTATTAATGTACCAAAACCAACTTTGGTATCGTAAAAGTCAACAATTCCATCACCGTCAGTATCAGCTCCATCAGCCACTCCATCACCATTAATATCACCATCACCGTTCGATAAACCTGCTTCATCAATATCAAAAAATGAGTCGTTATCACTATCTAAATCAATAAAATTTGGAACCGAATCAGCATCGGTATCATATATTGCATATGATGCTCCAGAGATTGAGGCATCTAAAGTATCATACAGCCCATTTGAATTAGTATCTGACCAAATGCTAGGATCCATAGTTTCTAAACCATTGCTGTATTGCTTGAATCCAGCTTCCTCAATATCAGATATTCCATCATTATCGGTATCTAAATCGAGAGAATTAGCAATTCCATCGCCATCAGAATCACAAAAATTTTGAATTATCGAAATATCATCTAATGCTAAATTATTACCAATACCGGTTGTAACATTATTTTTAAAACGAACAATTACATTGGAAACATTTCCTAAATTTATACTTGCAGTAAATTGTTGCCATTGCGATAAAACACAAGAATTATCAGAAGTTGTTGATGAACATCGACCAATACTACCTGTATTAAAAGTTGAAATAAGAGTATTCGATAAATCGCTAAACTCTACTGTTATATTGGGTAAAGCTGACCCTGCATAAGTAGACTGATTCATAATATTGAGCACCCAAAAACTATAATTAATTGGGACATTTGGAATCAAACCATTAAGAGTGGTTTCATAGAAAACACCTGAATTAGTGTCGGCATTAAAAATCGCCATTCTTCCGTTAGTATCGCCGGGCGTATGGTCTAATTGAGTAGTCCAATCGGTAGCAGACCAAGAGGCAAGGTTAGTTGGACCACCTGATGCATCACTAATCATGTAATTTATGGTATATTCTCCATCATTCAGACTAGCATTGGTTTGAGATGGGCAAGAAACCGTATTGGTTCCAACAATACCATCTTCATAGCAATAGGATGTAACAGCACTTGGATTATTAATAGTAATCATTCCTCGGGTAGTTCCTGTTCCGAAAGTTTCATTTAAAAAAGAATGTTGTACGGAAGTTGCAATAGAAGAGGTTAAACAAGCTGTTTGCTCAATACTATCCAGAATTCCATCATTATCATCATCAATATCAATAGTATCGGCAATAGTATCATTATCGGTATCTAAAAAAGACTGAACAACAGAGCCCATTATAGCAAAATCATACGGATTTTCGTCACTATCATTATTAATCACAGCTATAGTAGCCGTTTTAATTCCGATTGTAGTTGGATTAAAACCTATTTGAAATGTAGTAGTTCCTCCTGCCACAACTGTAGCAGATGGTAGAGTTACCACGTTAAAATTAGTAGCATTAACTCCAGAAAATGAGATTGCTCCAAGTGTTAAACTTGTCGTACCGGTATTTTCAATCGTATAGGTAACTACAACCGCACTACTTCCTAAAGAAACTGAACCAAAATCGGTTTGATCATTAGCAGAAGGACTAGTATCATCATCATTAATCGTAGTATAATTGCCTTTCACGTTTATTTCGGGAACAGTTCCTATTCCTTGAATTGTGAAATCATACGGATTCTCGTCGCTGTCATTATTTACAATTGAAATTGTTGCCGTTCTGACACCTGAAGCACTTGGATTGAATGTAACTACAAACGTGCTGCTGCTTGCACTAGCTACAGACGCACTTGGAAAGGTTGTTACTGTAAAATCACTTGCGTTGGCACCTGAAAAAGAAATCGCTCCAATTGTAAGCGCACTGGTTCCAGTATTTTGTATGGTAAACGTTCTTGAAATGGTACCCGAAGCAACGTCTGTAGACCCAAAATCGGTCCAATCTATGGTAGTTGGCGTAGCATCACCATCAACAATAGTAGTGGCGTTGCCTAGAACATTGATTTCTTGTTCGGTTCCTAATCCTTGAAGTGCAAAATCGTACGGATTTTCATCTAAGTCATTGCTAACAATAGAAAGAGTTGCAGATCGTAAACCAGCGGCACTTGGATTGAATCTAACCGTAAAAGTCGTAC
This sequence comes from Flavobacterium sp. FG139, assembly GCF_057809695.1. Classification (NCBI taxonomy): domain Bacteria; kingdom Pseudomonadati; phylum Bacteroidota; class Flavobacteriia; order Flavobacteriales; family Flavobacteriaceae; genus Flavobacterium; species Flavobacterium sp. FG139. The sequence goes on along the minus strand of NZ_JBMDKL010000011.1, from coordinate 41,507 downwards.
TTCCCGAAGCAGCAATGGTTGTAGCAGGAGCTGTAAAAATACTAAAATCACTTGCGTTGATACCTGAGAAAGTAAAGGCTCCAATCGTTAAGTTAGAAGTCCCTAAATTTTGTATCGTGTACGTTTTATTAACTAATCCTGTATTAATATCTGCCGAACCAAAATCGGTCCAATCGGCCGTGTTTGGTGTTGTGTCTCCATCAAGTATGTTCGTTGCATTGCCCTGAACATTTATTTCTGGATTTATCCAAGTCACGATGATGCGACCATTTGCACCTGTTCCACCATTTTGTGCTAATAGAGAAACAAATGCACCACCGCCACCGCCACCAGGGAAATTTCCGTTAGACCCACCACTTCCAACAGCCAATAAAGCACCGTTTCCTCCGGCACCACCGTTGGATGGTGCAGCGCCAGCTGTAGGAGTGGCACCATTATTTCCATTAGAAGCATCACCTGCAGAAGAGCCACCTCCTCCACCTAAAAGAGCGCCACCATTTCCACCTGTACCTCCACTATAGGTAAGGTCGCCAATACAACTTGCGGCTTGTCCTCCGAGAGCTCCAACTGTTGAATTGTTGGCAACACTTTGTCCGCCTTTAGCCAATACCGAAGTGCTTGTAGAAAACCACGAATCACCACCTGCTGCCGTTGTGGTACTTCCTAAACCCACAGTAGCAGTATAGGAATTTCCAGCGGTTACGTTCAGTACTTTTTTACTATAAGCTCCACCTCCACCTCCTGCGGCAGCTAAACCTATAATGTTAACAGTACCTCCTTTTCCGCCACCACCCCAGGCTTCAACAGTAATACTTGTTACTCCGGTTGGCACTGTAAAAACACCTGTTGAAGTAAATGTTTGCGATTGTGAATGCGCATAATGATTCTGTAATAAAAAGGCAACTAGTAGTGCACTTTTTATATTTGTACGTAAAAATGACTTCATAATTCATTCTCCCTCCTGAGAAAAATTTTAAGTTAGTTTTTATCCATTTTGTTTAACATAAAAGTAGGAAATATTTTCGAGTATGTAGTATAAAAATGACGATAAAACACTTTTATTATCGATATAATTCATTTTTTAATATTAAATATAATTATTTTCTTACATTAAAAATAAGACAATATTAATACAAAACTCAAACAATTATTAATTTAAATTTAAAATCTTACTAAATAAAAACATAAATAATAAGCTAAAAAGCTTAAAATCATATATTTAAATTTAGAAATAAATTATTGATTTTTGGAATTAAGGTCATTCAAAATCCAATTCATTTCTGGATCGACAGTATTTATTTTATCTTGAAGTGTAGGAAGAATTTCAATATCCGGAAAAATGCCACGTCCAAATATCTCCGATTGATTGGTAGTTTTAACATCCATTAAGCCCAATCTCCAAAACAATTTTGAATTCGGTAGTTTTAAAACAGGTAAAAGTCCAGCTACGGTTGAATTAAAGCCTCCACCGGTTTCTTCACCCACAAAAGTGATCTTTTTATTGGCTTTTAAACTGGAAGCTAACAAACAAGAGGCAGAAAAACTTCCTCCATTTATAATAACGTAAATTTTACCTGAAAAATGATTTGGTTTACATTTTCGTTCTTTAGAACCTATTAATGAATAAGTATATGTACCATCAGATTGTTTTTTTGTTCTTAGTGTTGAAAACAACATATATGCTGGATAAAAAGCAGCCGCGAATGGATACGACACTTTTGGGATTTTAGCAAATAATCCGAGTTTCCACAAACTCATTTTTGAAGTAACTTCGGCATTTTGAAGCATTACAAAACTTGTATCGGTGACATAGGAATACAAATCAACAACTTCGGCAACACGACCACCCGGATTGTTTCTCAAATCTATGACTAATGATGCTGCCTTTTTTTCTTTCAATTTTTCAAAAATTTCTGCAAATGCTTTTCTGAAATTTCCTTTAGAAAAATCTCGAAGTTTCAAAACCGCAATGCTACTGTCTTTTGAAGCAAAACTCAAATCGATACTACATAATTTTGTTTTTTCATCGAAACCATAAATTCGTTTATCTCTTTTACTAATTACATTTTTTTTCGATTCAACTTTAACTTTCTCTGCACCAATGGTCTTTATTTTTTTTTCAGATTTTAATCGACTAACAACCATTTCTTTCAAGGAATCATTTTGCTTAAAAACATAAGTCAAACTATCATTGATACCGATTTCATTGGTTAAATAGGTAGTAAATCGCCTTGAAAACCCTCTAGACATATACGTCTTATTGAAACCGTCGGAAGTATAGGTTTTTCGGTATTTATCAAAAATAAATTGAGGCGTAATGGAATTTATGCTAATAACTTCGGCTCCATTTTGAATTGTCTTTTGTTTGGATTTATTTTTTACAACATACAATTTATCGTTCATCCATTCAAAATCGAATTGCGATAAAGGACCTAAACCCAATTTTGAAAGTCGGTTTTGCTCTTCCTTAGTCAATCGTTTTACTGGCGGAACTAAAATCATATGTCCTTGTCGAACTGAAGCGACTATTGGACTCATTAAAAAATAAAACTCTTTAGAAGTCAAGGGTTGTGTTATCACCTTTTTAAGGCTGTCAAATTTTGAATTCAATTTTTCTTTAGAGATGTATTTGTACAAACTCGGATGCAACCGAATCATCTTTTGATGAACATAATCAACATCCTTTAGTAGTTTTTCTGTAGGAATAGGTTCATCTAATTGTTGGTTGTATCGTGCAACCGAAGTACAATTTGATAGTAAAAAAGCACCCATAAAAAGGAAGCTAAATTTCAACAGACTAGCTTTAAATACCCTATTGTAATTATGCATTTTAAGAATTTTATTCATCGTTTTCAAATATACATTTATTTGTGATTCCATTTTTTTTCTAACGTGTAGAAATTGATATTATTGAATTATGCCTTTTTTAAAGGGAATTATTTTGTAAATTTGGTTACCAATCCATTTGATTTATGCAACTCCAAATTAACAATCGTTTCAGTTCAGAATTACCAGCAGACTCAAATGAAACCAATGCAACTCGCCAGGTTTTGAATGCTTGCTTTTCGTATGTTACTCCGAGAGTTCCCTCAAATCCGAAATTAGTTCATGTCACTTCAGAAGTAGCGGAACAAATTGGTATTTCTAATGAAGAAACGCAATCGGAAGATTTTCTTAACATTTTCTCAGGAAAAAAAATTCTTCCAAATTCAAAGCCATATTCTATGAATTATGCTGGGCATCAATTTGGGAATTGGGCAGGGCAATTGGGCGATGGACGTGCTATAATTTTGGCAGAAGTAGCTCACAATAGCAGCGTTTATTCGCTCCAACTAAAGGGAGCAGGAAGTACACCTTACTCCAGAAAAGCTGATGGTTTGGCAGTTTTGCGATCGTCTATTCGGGAACATTTATGCAGTGAAGCGATGCATCATTTGGGCGTACCAACAACACGCTCGTTATCCCTAATTCTTACTGGAGATCAAGTTTTACGTGATGTTATGTATGATGGACATCCCGATTATGAAAAAGGAGCCATTGTGTGTCGCGTGGCACCTGGTTTTATTCGTTTTGGGAATTTCGAACTTTTTGCAGCTCAAAATGATGTAAAAACATTAAAGCAACTTGCTGATTTTACCATAAAATATCATTTCCCTGAAATTACTTCCAACGAAAAAGATAGATACATTCAATTCTTTAAACTTGTAGCCGATAAAACACGTAATATGATTGTGCATTGGCAACGCGTTGGTTTTGTTCACGGTGTCATGAATACCGATAATATGTCTATATTAGGTTTGACTATTGATTATGGTCCTTATGGTTGGTTAGAAGATTACAATCCGAATTGGACACCGAACACAACCGACCGAAATCATAGAAGGTATCGATTTGGAAACCAACCCGATATAGCCTTATGGAATTTATTTCAATTGGCAAATGGATTGTACCCTTTGGTAGAAGAAGCGGCACCATTTGAAGCTATTTTAGAAGAATTTCAGTTGCTATATCAAAATGATTATACGCACATGATGCGCAAGAAATTAGGTTTTACTTTAGTTTCTAAAGACGATCATAAGATGATTACAGAATTGGAAGAACTGCTCCAACTATCTGAAACAGACATGACTATTTTCTTTCGGGAGTTGGGACGTGTTCAGAAAGATCACTCTGCTGGATGTGCCATAGCCACTATAGATGATGCTTTTTATAAGCCTGAGGAAATTAAAAAAGAAATCTTAAAAAAATGGGAACGATGGTTTAAAAAATACATTTTTCGATTGAATGAAGAAGACCACAGCGACGACCATCGCAAAGAAGAAATGGATAGCGTAAATCCAAAATATGTATTGCGCAACTATATGGCTCAATTGGCTATAGACGCCGCTAATAAAGAAGATTACAGTATCATTGCTGAATTGCATGAAATGTTGAAAAAGCCTTATGACGAGCAAATCATGTTTGAAAAATGGTATGCAAAAAGACCCGATTGGGCTAGAGATAAAATTGGAAGTTCGATGCTTTCGTGTAGTTCATAAATAAAAAAGTTTCCTATGTTGTAGGAAACTTTTTTATTTTATCATTATCGTTTTAAAGAAAAGTGAGCTTTAAATTCTCTCAATTCTATTTCACCTTTAAGATTATTCTCTTTGTATTTTACTACAAACCAGTAATCGGTTGCGGGCATTAAGGTGCCATTATAGGTGCCATCCCAACCTTGACCTGACGGACTAATTTGTTTGATCATTTTTCCATATCGATCAAAAATATAAATCTGAGCTTGAGGAAAGTCGTTAAAATAATAAATATTCCAATAGTCATTTTGTCCATCACCATTTGGAGTAAAATATTTTGGATACCCCATAACTGTAATTTCTTTAGTGATAACCGTACAGTTGGTATCATCTTTAATGGTAACTGTGTGCACGCCCGATGCTACTTGATGAAACACATTGGATGTTTGAAAATTATCTGTGTCTAGTTGATAATAAAATGGTCCACTACCGCCTTGAACTAGTATAGTTAACACATTATTATCGGTAAATGTATCGTCAATACTCGTAATAAAATCACTTGCCATTTGTGCCGAAATCACGGTAGCAAAAACTTGACTAGAGAAACATCCTGTAGCAATATTAGTGGCTACAACTGAGTAATTTCCTATGGCTGTGGCTATGTATGTACTTAATGTTGCACTCGGAATTAATACACCATTCAAGTACCATTGAAACGAATATATAGCCGGACTTAATCCACTATTGAGCGTATAACTTCGGGCTAGATTTCCGAGAGGATCAAAACAAATATCACCATCAGTTAATGATGGCTGTGGCAACGGATTAATGACAACCGTGGTTGTAACGGCTGCAGGTGTACATCCTGCGGAAAAAGGTATAGCATAAGTAACTGTATAGGTTCCAGCGTCACTTATACTAGGTGTAATTGCTCCCGTAGTACTGTTTAAAGCTAAACCCGTTGTAGACGAAAAAACTCCTCCCAAATAGGCATACGTTCCAGTTAATAGTACAGGTTGTGGTGTTGTAATGTCTCTACAAAAAGGGCTGTTATAACTAATATTAGCTGTAGGCATTCCCGTTATGGTAATAGTAGTAGTTACAGGTGCCAACGAACATCCGGCTAATGGCGGAATAGTATAAGTAATGGTATAATTTCCAGGTGTACTTAAACTTGGATTTATGGCTCCAGTTGTTGCATTAATATTTAATCCTGGCGCTGAGCTAAAAATACCGCCAGTATAGGCATAAGTTCCTGTTAATGATACCGTTTGCAATGCAGTTACAGAAGTACAAAATGGTGAACCCGTATAACTAATGGTAGCTGTTGGAAAAGAATTGACTACCACATTTGTTGTTATTGGAAATCCAATACAACCGCCAAAGGAAGGCAGAGTATAAGTTACTACATAATTTCCTGTGGCACTCGCACTTGGTGTTATTGCTCCTGTGGCACTATTAATAGCCAATCCAGCAGGTGTTGCACTAAATGTTCCTCCTGTGTATGCGCCAGTTCCAAACAATGAAACAGGTCTTGGTGTTGAAATATTGCCACAATAAGGCGAACCCGAATAGGAAATCGTAGCTGTTGGAGATTGTGCAATTGTAATATTTCGAGTCGATGCTGGTACACTACATCCGTTTGCGGTTGGAATGGTATAAGAAACTACATAATTACCTGGAGTACTTGCACTCGGTAAAATTTCTCCAGTGGTTGTATTAATAGACAATCCCGATGGAGTTACAGAAAACACGCCGCCTTGATACAAATTGGTTCCAGTTAAATTTACTGGTTGAGGAGTTGTTTCTGAAGTACAAAAAGCCGAAGAAGAATATGATATATTTGCTGTAGGAGCCGAATAAACCGTTACTGGATATGTTGTGGTATTGGAACACCCCAAAGTATTAGAAATTGTAAAAGTAACATTATAATTACCCGGCGCTGAGTAAGTATGTGTTGGGTTTTCTATGTTAGAAGTAGTACCATCCCCAAAATCCCAGTGAAATGTATCTAATATCGTTCCAAAAGGTAACTGCGTTGTGTTAGCAAAAATTGCATTGTCATAACATGTATTGGTAATACTAAAATCGGCTACAGGATCAAAAAGGGTTAACACCGTTGAAATATTTACAGTACAACCCGTTACCGATGTCAACTGACACGTATAGGTTAAACCAGCATTTGGATTATTTACATTGATAGATTGTGTTGTAGCGCCTGTATTCCATAAATACGTAAAACCAATAGGTGCTGTAAGTACCGCTGCGAAAGAACCTGTACAATAAGTAGAACTAATTTGAAGTGGAGAACAATAAGCATCAACATAAGCATATCCAAAATGAGCTCCCAAAGAACAGTCGCCAGTGGCAAACTCAATAGTGATTGTTTGTCCGATATAAGCGGTTAAATTAAGACCAACTGTAGTCCAATCTTTATATCTAATGGTTCCGTTACACGTTTGAAAACCCGGAATATTACTACCCGAAACTACCGTATATTCACCGCAAACAGGGTCAATTAGATTCCCTGCTGCATTTAAAACGCTAATTTGAAAACGTGGCTGTTCTACTGGTGAATGGCCTGGATCTTCTAAAACTACAGCATATTTATAGATGAAAAGTGCATTTGATGGCGTAACATTAATAACATACGTTAGTTTCTCCGATTCGGAATTAGTATTGTCATTTCCCAAACGAGCAGAGTAAACTCCACCTGGAGCCACTACTGTTACATTCCCACAAGTATTGGGGTCTGTTCCTGTTCCTGTCATAATGGTATGTCTACCATTGACAATAGAACTGTTTGAAATGTTGATTGGACAACAATTTCCTACACCACCTTGCCAGCCATTAAAGGTTCCTGATTCAAAATCTGAATTAGGACAAGAAGATTGTTGAGCAAATACAGAACTAGTAATAAAAAGAACTAATAGGAGTAGCTGTTTCATTTTCATGGCGTTTACTAATTATACAAAATTACAGACAAGTAATAAGCTACTTGTTTTATTTCTAGTACAATAATAATAGAATATTTTGTAATTACAGCTAATTTATTAATTTTTATACTAAAAAATCCTATAAACAATTTGCGACTGTATCTATAAATCAAAACCTTAACTTTAACATCAGTACTCTAGAACCATTAAAATATCTAATAAAAAAAGCCTTTAAAGAATTAGGTCTCCAAAGGCTTTAAAAAAATAATATTTATTTACAGTCCAGCTACAGCTTTGATTTCATCTATAATCCTTGTCGCCAAGACATCCGCTGCCACCTGTGTAGGAGCTTCTGTATAAATTCTAATAATTGGTTCGGTGTTGGATTTTCTTAAATGTACCCATTCGGAAGCAAAATCAATTTTAACTCCATCAATAGTGGAAATATCTTCATTTTTATATTTCTCGGTCATGGCTATCAAAATAGCATCAACATCAATTTGAGGTGTCAGTTCAATTTTATTTTTACTCATATAATATTGAGGATAACTAGCTCTCAATTCGGCAACTGTTTTTTCTTGATTGGCCAAATAAGTTAAAAATAAGGCAACACCAACCAAACTATCTCTTCCGTAATGCAATTCTGGATAAATGATACCGCCATTCCCTTCTCCACCAATAATAGCATTGGTCGCTTTCATCAATTCGACTACATTCACTTCTCCAACAGCACTCGCTTGATAATTTCCATTGTGCTTATTGGTAATGTCGCGTAAAGCACGAGACGAACTCATATTGGAAACCGAATTTCCAGGAGTTTTACTCAACACATAATCAGCAACAGCCACAAGTGTATATTCTTCTCCAAACATTTCTCCGTCATTAGAAATAAACGCCAAACGATCTACATCGGGATCCACTACAATTCCGAAATCGGCTTTCTCTTCTACAACCAATTTACAAATATCACCCAAGTGTTCTTTTAACGGCTCAGGATTGTGCGGGAAATGACCGTTAGGTTCGCAATACAATTTGACTACTTCTACACCCATTTGCTCTAAAAGATTCGGAATTACAATTCCGCCAGTAGAATTTACACCGTCTACAACAACCTTAAACTTGCGTTTGGCAACAGCCTCAGCATCAACCAAAGGCAATTCTAAGACCTCATCAATGTGTATATCCATATAGGAATCATTAATGGTGATTTCACCTAACGAATCTACATCAACAAAATCAAAAGCCTCTGCCTCTGCAATCTCTAAAATTTTAGCACCATCGGCACCACTTAAAAATTCTCCTTTTTCATTCAATAATTTCAAAGCATTCCATTGTTTCGGATTGTGAGAAGCGGTTAAAATAATTCCTCCATCCGCTTTTTCTAATGGAACTGCTACTTCTACTGTTGGTGTTGTTGAAAGTCCTAAGTCAATCACATTGATCCCTAAACCCACTAATGTATTTACTACTAAATTGTGTATCATAGGTCCCGAAATGCGAGCATCACGACCAATGACAACAGTTAATTTAGATTTTTTAGTATTATTTTTAAGGAAAGTACCATAGGCAGAAGCGAACTTTACAGCATCTACCGGAGTGAGATTATCTCCTACTTTTCCGCCAATAGTTCCGCGAATTCCAGAGATTGATTTTATTAAAGTCATTTTTAGGGATTTTTTTATTTATAGGTTTACAAATATAAAAAGTTAGGCTTTAGGAAAAGATGAAATTCAAAAAATGTTTTTTTTACCAATGAAGAACACTGAATTATTACAAAGTACTTTTAAACAAAAGTAAGATGATTCCTCAAATTATTAGTGCAAAATATTCCTATAGACAAACTTTTGTATAGGATAATTTTGAAAATTGTGAAAAAAAAGTAGTATTTTTTCTATACATCAATATTTTATGACATTTCTTACTTTTTTTAACAATTTTTATGTTAAAATATAAAAATACATTATTTTTTTAAGAAGGTATATGTTTGAAAACCAAACTTTTTGAAGAAATAAATATTTATTTTTTATTTTTTTTTAAAACCAAAAACAATTTTAAATCGTAAATCTTTATGAGTAATACATTACTTACATTTGTTATAAAAAAGTGTATTTTAAATGATTTTTATGCATTTTGTCGATAAAATATCTTTTTTTTGAAAAAATTTTAACACAAAATAAAACAATATGATTTAAAAAAATAAAACCCAAAATCTAAAATAACCTAAATTATGAATACACCCCTACTAACCAAATTAATTGGATTTTTATCCACTCTAAAATCACTTGCTATTTCTTGGTATTCTAAAATTAACTTTAGATTACTTACAGCTGAAGAAATATATCTTTTCTTGAAATTTTTCTTTATTCCAGCAATTGTTATCTTGTTATCGCTTATTACTGTTGTTATTATTTACAGAAGATTCCGCTTGGATGCTATAGAATTGCAAAAAAGCGAACTAGACGATACTGTAAATAATTTCTTGACTGATATTATTTTTTTGGATTACACCGATGAAGAAACACTTCAAAAGATTCAGCATTTTCAAGTTGAATATGTGAAAAACAATCCAAAAATTGAACGTTTCATCCTCAACAAATTAATAAGAATAAAAAGAAATGTTCAACAACTTAATCAAGAAAAATTTATCTTCATATATGAGTCTTTTGGATTTAGAAAAATTACTGATAAACTAATAAATAGTTACAGTTGGACCAAAAAATCGCAAGGCTTTTATCATTATCAAATATTAGATCACAAAGAAAAACAACCATTAATTGCTCCTTATTTGGATCATAATAATGGGAAAATTAGATCGAATGCCTTAATTGCTATGATCTCTTTATCTACAGATAATTTTGACATTCTTAACGATTACAGACATGCTATTTCTGAAGCAGATGAGTTGAAAATTTTGGATGTTATTTATCAAAAAGAAACCGTAATTCCTGCCAATATTTCAAAATGGCTGAGAAATAAAAACGAGTCCATTGTTTCACTGGCCATAAAATTAGGGGTTCATTTTAATTATGATTTTACAGAAATCGAAACCAATCATATTCTAAAAACCTACAGTTCAGCAATTAGACGAGAAATTATTTTGGCCCTACGAGCCTTATCAATTGAAGCTGCGGTTGAACCTTTGATAGCGCATTACAATCATGAATCGAACTTGAGAAACAAAATTTCTATCTTAAAAACATTTCAAAAAATCAATAACGATAACACCAAAGAGTTGGCATTAGGGCTATTGTTTACTGAAAAAAATATCGATTTGAAATTTGAAATTGTGAATTGTATTCATCAAATTGATCAAACTTTCTTTCAAAAATTTAAAACTAATGACCAACAAGAACATGAATTAATTAACAGAATGTTGCTTCATCATAGCAATGCTTACTTAAATTAATCATCAACTAACTACCTAACCACTAAACAAAATAAATTGGAATTTTTAGAACATTTAATCAAATCACTGGAATTATTTTTTGGATGTTACTCTATTTTTTACATCTCAATATACTGTTTATTAGGCATATTATCTTTCGTTGAAATTAGACGCTACTATGCGACAGCAAAGTTTTTACATAAAGATGTATTGATAAAATCTAATAACATTGTGGGAGTTTCTATAATCGCTCCTGCATACAACGAAGGTAAAACCATTGTATTCAATGTAAAATCACTCTTGTCACAAGAGTATCCTAAATTTGAAGTTGTTATCATAAACGACGGAAGTACAGATGATACTTTAGAAAAACTTATAGAGGAATTTAGCTTAGTAAAAGTTGATTTCTTTTATCAAGAAAAAGTTAAATCATATCATATTAGAGGACATTACAAATCAACAAATCCGATCTATAACAAACTGCTTGTTATAGATAAAGTCAATAATAAAAGTAAAGCCGATGCTGTAAATGCAGGAGTTAATTCTGCAAAAAATCCTTTATTTATTTGTACTGATGTAGATTGTATTCTCAGAAAAGATACCATAGCAATGCTGGTAAAGCCCTTTATTGAAAGTCCCAAAAAGGTTATAGCATCTGGTGCAGCCATTAGAATCTCTAACTCGTGTGAATTTAAAGAAGGAATGCTCTATAAATCACATTATCCTAAGAACTTTTTTGCCAGATTCCAGGAATTAGAATACATCCGTTCTTTCTTATACGGAAGAATGGCTTGGAGCAGGTTGAACGGACTTTTACTGGTTTCTGGTGGACTTGGAATGTTTGATAAAGAAACTGTAATAGCTGTAGGTGGTTACAAAAAAGAATCTTTGGGTGAAGACATGGAATTGGTCACTAGAATGAGACGTTACATGCATGAAAAGAAAGAACAGTTCGCAATCATATACATACCAGAATCATTGTGCTGGACAGAAGGCCCTTCGGACAGAAAAGTATTTATGAGACAGCGTGTTCGCTGGGCTCGCGGATTAATTCAAAATCTTTACATGCACCGAAAAATGATTTTTAATCCAAAATACGGTATGACATCAGTGGTAGTTATGCCCTATTTTTTACTGTGTGAATTTGCCGTTCCTATATTAGAAGTAGTTGGTTTGATTTTCATCGTTTTAGACATCATGTTCTTTGGTATAAATTATAATTTCTTAGTTATTATTAGTCTGTCAGTATACTTATTTTACACTTTTGTAACGTTAATATCAATTTATTTAGACCAACTTATTTACAAACAATATTCTAATGTTAAAGACATTTTTATATTGATAACCATGGTTTTTTTAGAACCTTTTCTGTACCATCCAATTATTACGTATGCCTCTCTAAAAGGATATTTCAACTTTTTTCTAAATAAAGAAAAAAACTGGGGTGTTATGACTAGACAAGGTTTCAATGAAATAAAATAATATATGAATAAATTATACATTTTACTTGCCATATTACTTTTTTCTGTAGCTGAAAACACAGCACAAAAAATTAACACCGATAGTTTACTAGTAGAAACTAATAAACTCATCAACATCGAAAAAAAATACCCAGAAGCTATTCAGTTAGGATTGAAAGGTATTAAAGCAGCTCCTAATTATTTAGATTTTCATATTGCTTTGGGTAGAAGTTACAAATTCATCAATAAAAAAGACAGTGCCGCATATTACTTCAACTATGTAATCGAAAAAAATCCAAAGTACAAAGAGGCCTTTGGCTATTTAATTCAAATCGAGATTGAAAACAAGAATAATGCCCGAGCACAAGCAATTGTTGATAAAGCTTTAAGTTTATATCCTGATGATAAATCGATGCAACTTCTAAAATTGAAAGTATTAGAAGCTGAAAATGATTCTAATAAAACGATTGACTATCTAAAAGAATTAACCCAAAAATATCCCGAAGACAAGGCATTAAAAGACCATTTATTGGATACCAAATTAAACAGTAAATCTGATAGAATTGGGATAAGTTATAACATCACTAATTTTAGTCGTTCTGGAATTGGACCATGGGATTTTACAAGTGTACAATTCGTTCGCCAACGAAAAAAACTCACTTTAATTGTGCGATACAATTATACCGACCGAAAATATAATGGTATTGTAAGCAGTTCGGGCTCGCTTTTTGAAGGTGAAGCTTATATCAAAACCACCAAAAAAACGTACTCTTTTTTAAATATTGGCGCTGGTAACGACAATGTATTTCCGAAAATTAGGGTAAACTATTCGGCTTATTTTAACCTAGTAAAAGGCTGGGAAAATGAAATCGGTTTCCGCTACAACAAAACAACGAATAATGAAAATTATTCTGGAGTTATTGGTTTAGGAAAATATATCGGTTCGGGTTGGTTAAATCTTCGCTCGTATTTGCAATTAAAAACCGCTAATAAATACCCTTCATTTTCGGCACAATACCGCTACTACACAGATACACGATACGATTTTTTTGCTGCTTCAATCGGCTATGGAACTTCTCCAGACGAACGTGAAACCCTGAGCCAATACGAACAACGAATTTCGTTACATTCTTACAGAATGGGATTAGGCTACTCTAAACTAATCAAAAAAAGATATATCCTAGGAATATCTGCCAATTTTAACCGTCAAGAATACAATTACAACCAATATCAAAGTGAAATCAATACCGCTGTAAACTTGCAGTATGTTTTTTAAGAAAACCCAAAATCCCAACTAACCTAAAAACCTAAAATCTAATGAAAAAAATATTAATCATAGAAGACGATAAAATCATCAAAGGAATCATTGAATTCTTATTAAAAAAAGAAGGCTATACGACCGAATTTGCCTTTGATGGTTTAGCTGGTTTAGAAAAAATAACCACATTCAGTCCTGATCTAATTATTACGGATGTAATGTTGCCCTATAAATCTGGTTTAGAAGTTATTGCTCATAGTAAATCGAGCTTTCCAGACATTCCAATTATTGTAATTTCATCTTTAGGAAAAGAAAACTCTACAGTCGTTGAAGCATTTAAATTAGGTGCCAATGACATCCTTGCAAAACCATTCAACCCAATGGATTTAACTTCAAAAATAAGAACCTATCTAAACTAAACCTTAAAATATGGAAGAATCAGAACCATTAAAATTAGACGTTAAAAATACGTGTTTATTTTTCTTTTTTGGATTGTGTTATGTATTTCCGCTAGGATTATTTTTTCTGACTATCGGACCAACAAGAATGATTTCTGATTATGCTCAAAGTCATTTATGGAAAGAAGAAACTGAAAATACAGTACAAAAAATTGTAATGGTGTTGTTTCTAATTTTAATATTATACTTAACCATTAAATCTATTCGAGTTTTCAATAACCTCCGAAACAACATCATAAAAAAAGTATTGTTAGTAATTTATGCCGTAGTAATGCTTTTTTCTGTTTCGATATTTTGCTTTCAACCCACAGTTTTAATCGATACCGAACGCGTTGATTATGTTAAAAATGAAGACGGAATTGAGTTCCATTTTGGCTCATATCCCGATGACGAAAAATTAGAAGAACTCAAAGCAAAAGGTTATGATGGTGTTATTTCTTTATTGAATGAATTGGTTGTTCCTGCAGAGCCTATTTTAATGGAAAAAGAAGCAGAAAACACCAAAAAAATTGGCATCAAACTAATATCTATTCCGATGCTACCTTGGATAACCAGCAATGATGCATCGGTAGAAAAAATAAAAAAAATAGCTAAGACTTACAAAGGCAAATACTACGTTCACTGCTACTTAGGAAAAGACAGGGCAAGTGTTTTTAAAAACATAGTAACTAATGTCAATAAAAAAATAAGCATAAAAGGCGAAGTAAGTGGTAGAGATATCGATACTTTAGACCATTTTGAAAGAGGTTTAATATTCAAATTAGATGATCACACCTATTTTACGCCTTACCCAACCAAAGAAGAATTTACCAGTTTCATTTTAAACGGAAAAATAAAATCCGTTGTATCTCTTTTTGACCCCAATAATGTGGAAGAAAAGCCAAGATTAGTCCAGGATGGTACCATCATGAAGCAATACAATCAAAAGTATTACAACATGCCACTTCGGGAAAATTTAACTCAAAAAGAACTAAAAAAACTGGCTAAATCGATACAAGCGTTGGAACAACCCATTGTGATGTATGCGTATTCCTCCAAATCTGTAATGGCAAAAAACTTCATGAAAATTTATAAAGAACAATTAAAAAAGTAAAATACAATCTACTTTTTCATAAATGTTTAAAATTTGGCTATTTTTACGGTAACTAAATTTTAAACATTTTTCTTTTGAATTTTCTAGCCCACATCTATCTTTCTGGCAACAACGATTTGCTGAAAATCGGAAACTTTATGGCGGATAGCATTCGTGGGCATCATTATCTAGACTATCCAGACGAATTGCGAAAAGGCATTTTATTACATCGCTACATCGACACCTTTACCGATGCCCATCCCATTTATAGAAAAAGCAAGCACCGATTGCACGAGAAATACGGACATTATTCGGGTGTGATTATGGACATCGTCTACGACCATTTTTTAGCCAAAAATTGGGCTTCCTATTCGGAAATAAAATTGGAACGTTATGCTGAAGAATTTTATCAATTATTGCAAAATAACTTTGAAATTTTAACAGAAAAAACCCAGAAAATGATTCCCTACATGATAGCTCGAAATTGGTTGGTGAGTTATGCTTCGTTGGAAGGTTTAGAAATGATTCTTTTTCAGATGGACCATCGCACCAAACACAGAGCCCATATGCAAGAAGCCATTGTGGAAGTCAAACAATTTTATACCGAATTCGAAGCAGAATTCACCTTGTTCTTTGAAGAATTGCAAAACCATTGCCAAGAAAAATTAGCTGAATTATGAAAAAGATAGTCTTACTGCTATTGGTATTTACAACTTCAACTTTCGGTCAAACCGGACTGGTAACTCCGCATGCTATGGTAGTTTCTGCGCGCGAAGAAGCCTCCGAAATTGGTATAGAAATCATGAAAAAAGGCGGCAATGCTTTTGATGCAATGGTGGCAACCGAATTGGCTTTGGCTGTTTCTTATCCGTATGCAGGAAACATTTCGGGTGGCGGATTTATGGTCTACAGAAAAAATAACGGTGAAATAGGTGCACTAGATTATCGTGAAAAAGCTCCTATAAAAGCCACAAAAGACATGTATTTGGATACCAATGGAAACGTAATTCCAAATTTATCTACCCAAGGTGCTTTGGCTGTTGGGGTACCGGGAACTATAGCCGGAATTTTTGCAGTACATGAAAAATTTGGCAAACTTTCTATTGAAGAAATTATGAAACCTGTTATTGCTTTGGCGCAAAAAGGAGTTGTAGTTACTGAAAAACAATTAAAACAAATTCGATCAAATCAAGCCGATATTATAAAAATTAGTGGCGCTGAAACCTTATATGCTCAAAATTATAAAATTGGAGATACCATTAAATACAATGCGCTTGCAGAAACCTTAACTCGCATCATGAAAAATGGCAAAAACGAGTTTTACCAAGGTGAAACAGCCCAAAAAATAGTGGCGTTTATTCAAAAAAAAGGAGGCATCATTTCGATGGAAGATTTAAGTCAATACGAAGCCAAATGGAGAACTCCAATTACTTTTAAGTACAAAAATTTTAACATTATTTCCATGTCACCACCGTCCAGTGGTGGAATCACGTTGCAACAAATCATGACAATGATTGCACCCTATAATGTTGCTCAACTCGGACACAATTCGGAACGCTACATTCAACTACTTGTGGAAGCCGAACGTAGAGCTTATGCCGACCGAAACTACTTTTTAGGCGATCCCGATTTTGTTAAAATTCCTCAAAAGAAATTAGTACAAAAAAACTATTTGAAACAACGGATGCGTTCGTTCAATTGGGAAAAAGCAACCCAATCATCTGAACTGAATCATGGTGAGATTTCCATTTCTGAAAGTAATGAAACTACCCACTACTCTATTGTGGATGCTGAAGGAAATGCCGTTTCGGTAACGACCACTTTAAATGGTGCTTATGGTTCCAAACTCTATGATGATGAATTGGGCTTCTTTTACAACAATCAAATGGATGATTTTTCGTCCAAACCTGGAGTTCCAAATTCGTATGGTTTAGTCGGTGCTGAAGCCAACAGTATTGAGCCTCAAAAGCGAATGTTAAGTTCTATGACGCCTACCATTGTTGAAAAAAATAACAAACTATTTATGGTTTTAGGAACACCCGGTGGTTCTACTATTATCACTTCGGTTTTACAAACTATTTTAAATGTAACCGAATTCAATATGGGAATACAAGAGGCTGTCAACGCACCACGATTTCACCATCAATGGTTGCCCGACGAAGTTCTTTTTGAACCGAATAAATTTTCGGCATCCATTCTTCTTAATCTCACAAAAAAAGGATACAATATCAATGAAAAATCGGCGCCTGTCATCGGAAAAGTAGATGCTATTTTGGTTTTACCAAACAAAAAGCTAGAAGCTGGAGCCGACAACCGTGGCGATGATAAAGCAGTTGGATTTTAAAAATAGTATATGAATTTCATTACCGATTTAGAAAAAGAAATGCGTGCGCATGCCAATCGAGAAGTGGCCATTCCCATGGAAAATTATATGAAAAATACGTTTTCTTTTTTGGGCATAAAAACCGATCAAAGAAGAACAATTTTCAAAACCAATTACGAAACACACAAAGTAGAAATCAAAATCAATTTTAGAGCTATTGCTTGGGAATTATTTGGTAAAAAGGAACGTGAATTTCATCAATGCGCCATCGATTTATTGGTGAAAGAATTCAAGAAAAACTATGTTGAAGAAGACATTCAAATGATAGAAAATTTCATTACCACCAATTCGTGGTGGGATTCGGTTGATGTGGTGGCTAAATATATTTTGGGTGGCTATTTGCTTCAATTTCCTAATGAAACGTATGCCGTTATAGAACGTTTTTCCAATTCAAATAATATGTGGTTGAATCGAAGTGGCATTATTTTTCAATTGAGTTATAAAGAAAAAACCGATTTTGATTTGCTAAAAGCTGAATGCGAGAAACACAAACATTCTAAAGAGTTTTTCATCCAAAAGGCTATTGGTTGGGCGTTGCGCGATTACAGCCGTTTCAATCCGAGTGGTGTTACCGAATATGTGAATGCAACCAATTTAAAACCTTTAAGTCAACGAGAAGCATTGCGAAACATTCCGTAATTTACATAGCGCCCAATAAGGTCGAAAAAACAACTTTGGTTTCACTTCCAAAAACTTTGGGAGTTTCATAAAAGTAAATCGTTTGCATTACGTTGGTTGTTGAATTCAAACCCGATTTGGTTCTTGTAACGGTATAATTGGTATTCCAGCTTTGATAGGAAACACTATCATAATGCGCTTCATTTGAAACTGTAAATAGAATAGGTTCTGAAATCAGCAATTTCTGAATGAATTGGGTTAACGGAATTTTATCCAAAGAATCTGACGTAAAATCAATCACCAAAGCATTCGGATTTTGAAACAACAAATGAATGTTATCAATCACTTCTTTTTTCAAATCGGCATCCAAACTGGCATCGGTCAACAGTTGAAAGTAGGCAAAGGCATCGGCAACTTTGGTTTTAGAATTATCTTGATACGCATGCAACACTTTAGCCGAAAACTTTTGATTTAACGTGGTAACAGCAGCATCTTTTTGAGCCTTTTTTTCACTTACACTTTCTTGCGTCGCAGATTGAGCTTCGGTTAAAAAGCTACAAAGCAATAGCGCAATACACAACCCGTTCTTAATCATGTTATTCTTGTTTGATTCTGATGAATTGAATTTTATTCGTTGCATCATTTTTTATTTCGATAATCTTCAACTTTTTTAAGGATGCTGTAGGCACAATCAATTTTTGTGAAAACTCTTTTTTATTAAAATACTCGGCACCCAAATCTTCTTTAAGCATAACAATCACTTCCAAATCATCCGAAAGAATCTTATCCAATTGCACTTTTCGGGTTTGCCAATCTTTGATATCCGACACCATAAAGGCTTTAAGCATCATGGCGTAATCATCGGGTTTCAAATTGATTTGCGATACCGGTGCTGCAACAATGCCGTTTGAATTCAGTGGAACCGTTTGAGTTCTGTAAAACGGACTTTGTATCACCAATTTCGTTTTTTCATTGCTGTTGGTTACTTGAACCTTTCCTTCTTTCAATTCCAATTCTTGTTTCACCGAATCGTTGACTTGAAAAACTTTTACCTCATCTGATGCTACTTTTTCATTGGTAAACTCATTTTTCAACTGAATCGTTTTGGTGGTTGGATTGTCTTTTTTAGTGAAAAATAGTATGGCGAATAGTGTTAGAACCACTCCTATTGCGACTAAAACAATTGCTTTTTTATTCGATTTTCTGGCTGGTTCAACTTCTTTGGTTTCGACACCTTTTTCTTCAAAAATAAATTCATCCCAACCCGAATATCCTACCAACTGACAAAGAATATTCAACATATCTTTTCTCGGAATCTTGCTGTTGGTTTCGGGTTTTAGATGCGTGTAAATCCATTTTTCACTAATGGTTTGCTTGCATTGTTCTTCAATTAAAGCAATCAAATTCTGAATGTCTTGCGAGCTGAATGTCTTCCAATTTCCTTGAAAAAAAGGATACTGCTCTTGATATTTCAAAAGCACTTGTTCTTTTAATTCTTGAAATTGCTGCAATTCGGTCATTTCTAATTTCAGT
Organism: Flavobacterium sp. FG139; assembly: GCF_057809695.1. NCBI lineage: Bacteria > Pseudomonadati > Bacteroidota > Flavobacteriia > Flavobacteriales > Flavobacteriaceae > Flavobacterium > Flavobacterium sp. FG139. The sequence continues at coordinate 21,890 of NZ_JBMDKL010000011.1, read as the reverse complement.
TCAAATGTAAGGGTTACGTTGGTTTTGTTTACTAAAAAACCACTGTAAAACCACTGTAAATGTAAGTAAAAAACTTTACAGTGAGTAGAAAGTGTATTTACCAAACCTACTTTGAAAAGCAGCGGTACTATTGCACCATAAATCTTAAAACACAGATACATTATGAAAACAAATTTGATGACAGCAATCGCACTTTTAACCGCAATTTCATTTGCTAGTGCGCAAGACATGGGAAATGCACAATATGAGAAAAAAGGCAACGCCGATTATGGCAATGGCGGCTATGGTTATGGAAGTTACACCGTGAACAGAGTCAATACCATTCCAACTACATCGAGCAGTCAAGACGAAATGGTCATTGTAATTAAAGGGATTTACAACGAACGTGCCACCGCACAAATTGCCACTTTTGCAGTGCTGCAACTGGGCAAAACGGCCGAAGAAGCGACTTCTTTGATTGACGAACGTATTGGCAATGTGATGCGAGAATTGAGTGCGTTTAACAAAGAAATTGTGGTAGAAACCGATATGATTTCGTTTGTGCCAACCTATGATTATGGCGTTGAAAAAAAGATTTTCAATCCGAAAACCTACAACGAAAAACCATCCGGATTTGAATTGAAAAAGAACATCTTAATCAAGTTTAGAAACAATAACGATTTTGACAAAATACTTTCCATTTGTGGTAAAAACGAAATTTACGACATTGCCAAAGTGGATTATGTGACTACCAATTTTGATCAAGTGAGAAGTGCCATGCAAAAGAAGGCTTTAGAAGTTTTTAAAGATCAAATGGCCAACTATTCCATGATCATGAGTACTGATTTGAATAAAAAAGAAAAAATCATTCAAGAAGGTTTTAATGTAACCTATCCGATGGAAAGCTACAGAAGTTACCAAGCGTTTTCACAAGCCGATGCTAATTTTGATCCGAAAAGTGAAGTGCACAACATTAAGAAAAACACCACCCAATATTACAATCAAGCGTTGGTAAAAGACCATAATTTTGTAGTCAATCCCGACATTACCGAACCAACCATTCAAGCGTTTTATGATATCACCATCAGAATCAAATTGAAAGAAGATCAGCTTCCAAAAAACACTATTATTCGAAACAATCGTTATTACATTATTACAGCAAACGGAGATATTAAATTGTTGAATTTATAAAAATTAGACATGAAAAAATTAACCCTCCTTTTGATCTTTTTAATCAGTAATTTTATCAGTGCACAACATTGCCCGTATGATGGAGCATCGATTGTTATCCTAAAAATTCACACCTTGGAAGATGTAAGTACGATTCCCAATTTGAAAGTAACTTTAGTAAAAAAGAAAAAGAATAAAATAATTAACAGCACCGAATATGTTTTGACTCAATCGAATAGTTTTCCATTTTTGTCTGATGAATACACAGCCATTGTTAGCAATAATTTCGATACCGAAAATTGGTTTGTAAAAATAGAAAGTGCCTGTGAATATGGAGACAATGGCTGGATGAATTATGGAACAACAGAAATAAAGCTAACGCAAAATGATATTTTTTCGTTGTGTGGTAATTACGACAACACGAATTTCTATGATCATAACGAAGGTCGAGTCTACAGTCCTATTGAGGTACTACTTGCAAAGAAGAGTTGCGAAACACCTGAAAACTAAAACCATTAAATCCGATGAAAAATACTTCATCGGATTTTTTTTAGCTATGAATGTATAAAACACTATTTTTGTGATTCCTTTATTAAAACACAATGCCAAATCGTAAATCTGTTTCTGTACAATTGTTCTTTAGAAAAATTGCTCGACGTTTTGAATCGATCATTTTTTTAACCAAAGCGCTTTTATCCGAAAGAAATTTCATTTACTTGTCCAGCGTAGCCGTAGCGATTTCGTGTGCTTTGGCAGTAATTGTCTTAAAAAGTTTTGCCCACAATGTATTCATATTCGCCAATTATGTCAATAAATATTTAAAATTACCTTATGCCAATAGTTTGTTTCCTATCATTGGTATTTTGTTAACTGTTTTTGTGGTTCGAAAATTTCTAGATGGATCTATTGAAAAAGGAAGTTCCAAGGTATTGTATGCCGTGGCAAAAAAAGGCGGTATTCTTCCCAAAAAACAAATGTATGCGCAAATCATTACCAGTTCGTTAACCGTTGGACTAGGTGGATCGGCCGGATTGGAAAGTCCGATTGTGATTACTGGAGCAGCTTTTGGATCCAACTTTGCTCAAAAATACAAACTCTCACAAAAAGATAGAATTTTATTGTTGGCTTGTGGTGTTGCTGCCGGAATTGGAGCTGCCTTTAACGCACCGATTGCCGGTGTGTTATTTGCCATCGAAGTCGTTTTAACCGATGTTTCGATTTCCGCCTTCATTCCCATTATCATTTCGGCTGTGAGTGGCGCTTTGGTGTCTAAAATTCTTTTAAGTCAGGAGATTCTTTTAAACTTTAAACAAGAACAAATTTTCAATTTTCACAATACACCCTATTACATTTTATTGGGAATTTTAGCGGGTTTATACTCGGTTTTCTTTGCCCGAAATTTCAGAAAAATCGAAGGATTTTTTCATCGCATTTCGGGAAGAGGATACAAAAAAGCACTAATAGGCGCTAGTGTATTAGCCATTTTAATCTTCTTTTTCCCAACGCTTTTTGGCGAAGGATATGAAAGTATCAAATCGTTATCGTCCAATCATCCCGAAATATTATTAGAAAATACATTATTAGAAAGCTATAAAAATAACGGTTGGATAGTATTGAGTTTTATCGGATTAACCGTGCTGCTTAAAGTAGTAGCCACTGGGGTTACACTGGGTAGTGGTGGCAATGGTGGCATATTTGCTCCTTCCCTATTTGCAGGTTCCTATTTGGGCTTTTTTGTAGCCAAATCAATCCATTTATTAGGCATTTCCGATTCGCTTCCAGTAGCTAATTTAACGATTGTGGGCATGGCTGGAATTTTAAGCGGACTCTTTCATGCGCCTCTAACAGCTATATTCCTAATTGCAGAAATAACAGGTGGTTACGATTTAATGATGCCTTTAATGATTGTTTCCTCCATCAGTTATGCCGTTTCTAAACAATTTGAAAAACATTCTATGGATGTGAAAGCGCTAGCCGATAAAGGTGAAGTATTTACCAGTGACAAAGACAAAAATATTCTGCAAAGCATTGACTTTCTTACATTGGTGGATACCGACGTTAAAACAATTTCTTTAGAAAAAACATTAGAACCGTTGGTTGATTATTTATCGACTTCGAATCAAGCTATTATTCCCGTTTTAGATGACAAGCAAAAGTTATTAGGCATCGTTGATTTTGAAAACATTAGACCCATAATATTCAATTCGTTTCGCATCAAATTTACCGAAGTACAAGAAGTGTTGTCGCAGCCCACTGAAGTCATCAACCACGACGATGGTATGGAAACTATTATGGATAAATTTGAAACTTCCAATCAACTCATTTTACCAGTTACTAAAAACGGAAAATTCTACGGATTGATAACCAAAGTAGACATTCTAGAATCCTACAGAGAAAAGCTGAAAGAAATGATTATTGAATAAAGTTTTGATTTTCAAATAAATTGGTTATTTTTAAAAACTAATTTATTTGATATGAAACATATAGTATCCTTATTTTTAATTACCCTGTCGATAAGTTATGGGTATTCTCAAGAAACTTCAGACAAAGACAACGAAGTCACACTAGACCAGAAAAAACTATTGGCTGAGTTATCGGACAAAGCGTGTAAGTGTATCGATTCTATTGAAACCGCAAATAAATCTAGAGACAGTATTTCATCTGAAATTAGTGCTTGTCTAAAAGAATACGTTGGCGCATATCAAATGGGGATTAAAATTGCTTCCATTAAAGATTTAGAAAAAACGGCTAAAGTTGGTGAAGATGGAAAAAAACAGATTGACATCACCATCAATATGAATGAAGATTCTAAAGAATTTAAAGAATACTATTATGATATGGAACGGTATTTAGTTAAGAATTGCCCAGCCATTAAAAATAAAATTGCCGCTAACGATAAGATTGGTGAGAAATCGATTTCTAGAAATAGTGAGGCTATCAAATATTACAATTTAGGCTTAGATGAAACCAAAAAAGAAAATTTTGAAAAAGCTATTGAATATTATAAAAAAGCCTTAGTCTTTGATCCTAATTTTGCTTTTGCCTATGACAATATTGGCATCAATTACAGACGATTGAACAAGTTTGATGAAGCCATTGAAGCCTATGAAAAATCGCTAGAAATTGACCCTACTGGAATCATGCCATTGCAAAATTTAGGCATCGCTTACATCTATAAAAAAGAATATAAAAAAGGTGTAAAGGCCTACGAACGATTGGCAAAAGTAGATCCTAACAATCCCGAAGTTTTTTATGGAATTGGAAATATTTATACCCAATACCTATTTGAATATGAAAAAGCTTTAGAAAATTTATGTCAAGCCTATAACCTGTATGTTGAACAAAAATCACCCTATCGAACTGACGCTGAAACCTTGATTCAAATTGTGTACAGAGAAATGAAAAAACAAGGCAAAGAAGCCTTATTTGAATCAATTTTAGCCAAATATCATATTTCCAGTAAATAAAAAAAATCCCTTTACAATCGAAAGGGATTTTTAATTTTAATACCTCAGAGGTTCTAATTTCAATTTAAAAAAAATTACTTCGTTTTCTCTCCAACAAAATAATCACTCGTACTTTTAAACAACACATTAAATGTTGTTAAACTTCCATAACATCTCGTAATGTATTGTTGCAGTTCTACTTTTTCCGAATTGTCTAAATTACTCGAATTAATTTTTTGTTCCATTACACGAAGCCTGTCTCTAACCATAATAATTTTATTGAAAAAAACATCAATCGGCACTTCTTTATTTTGGGTTGGCGTTCCTGGTTCCATAACCAATTTTCCGCCTTTCCATTTATCGGCAATTGGGACTACTTGAGAAACGTCTGACCAACGTTGCAATATATTTTTCAACGTGCGTTCTACTTCATAAAAACTTACCGAATCAACTTCGCCATCAATGGCATCAATCACTTCAAAAGTACTGTCAACGTCTATCGTTTCCAATCCGCTTTCTATAAAAGTAACCCAATAATGCTTCGAGGTTACATTGGTTACTACGCCAAGTCCCAGTTCAGGGTGCTTAATGCGTGAACCTATTCCTAAAATATTCATAATGTAATGATTTTTTAATTTGCCCAAATATAAAAATCTTTAACAAATTCTTCTCAACTGACTAAGTGAATTTTGACCTTAAAATTGTACTTTTGCGTTTTCACTCCAACTATGCTAGAAAACGATACTACTATTGAAGTTATTGGCGCTCGTGTTCACAACTTAAAGAACATCGATATTACCATTCCGAGAGAACAATTGGTGGTGATTACTGGGCTTTCGGGTTCGGGAAAATCATCCTTAGCTTTTGATACGATTTATGCCGAAGGACAACGTCGTTACATCGAAACGTTTTCGGCATATGCACGTCAATTTTTAGGCGGATTGGAACGTCCTGATGTGGATAAAATTGACGGACTTTCACCTGTAATCGCTATCGAACAAAAAACAACCAGCAAATCGCCACGATCAACGGTTGGAACGATCACTGAAATATACGATTTTTTGCGTTTGCTCTATGCGCGTGCTGGAGAAGCCTTCAGCTATAACACCGGAGAGAAAATGGTTTCCTATTCGGATGAGCAAATTAAAAATTTAATTAAAGAGAATTTCCTCGGAAAACGCATTAACATTTTAGCACCCATTATTCGCGCCAGAAAGGGACATTATGCCGAGTTATTCCAACAAATAGCCAAACAAGGGTTTGTAAAAGTGCGTGTCAATGGCAAAATTGTTGACATCACTACTGGAATGAAACTCGACCGTTACAAAACACACGATATCGAAATTGTAATTGACCGATTGCAAGTTGAAGATAATGACGATACCGACAAACGTTTGTCGGAAAGTATCAAAACTGCGATGTATCACGGTGAAGATGTAATGATGGTTATTGAGCACGAAAGTGACGACGTGCGGTTTTTTAGTCGAACCTTGATGTGCCCAACCACAGGTATTTCGTATCAAAATCCGGAGCCGAATTTATTTTCGTTCAATTCGCCTAAAGGAGCTTGCGAACATTGTAATGGCTTGGGAATTGTAAACGAAATCAACCTCAAAAAAATCATTCCGAATCCGAAATTGTCCATCAATAAAGGCGGATTTGCGCCGCTTGGCGAATACAAAAGTTCGTGGATGTTCAAGCAATTGGAAATTATCGGTGAAAAATACAATTTCAAATTGACCGATGCCATCGAAACGATTTCTGACGAGGCAATGGACATGATTTTGAATGGCGGTAACGAAAAATTCTCCGTGGTTTCAAAAGCCGCCGGAGTGACTAAAGAGTATAAAATCGATTTTGAAGGGATTGCCAAATTTATTAAAAATCAGCACGATGACAGTAATTCGACTTCTATAAAACGTTGGGCAAAAGACTTTATGGACGAAATTAATTGTCCGGTTTGTGATGGTTCGCGTTTGAAAAAAGAATCGCTTTTCTTTAAAATAAACGATAAAAACATTGCTGAATTATCGGCTATGGACATTTCAGAATTGACGGCATGGTTCAAAGCTTTACCCGAAGTGTTGTCTGAAAAACAAAAAACAATCGCCACCGAAATTCTCAAAGAAATCAACGATCGCTTGCAATTTTTGATGGATGTTGGACTGAATTATTTGTCGTTAAGTCGAAGTTCTAAATCACTTTCGGGTGGTGAAGCACAACGTATTCGCTTGGCAACACAAATCGGTTCGCAATTGGTTGGCGTGCTTTATATTTTAGACGAACCGAGTATCGGATTGCACCAACGCGATAACGAACGATTGATCAATTCGTTGAAAAATCTTCGAGACATTGGTAATTCGGTTTTGGTAGTCGAACACGACAAAGACATGATTGAATGTGCTGATTACGTGATTGACATCGGACCCAAAGCTGGAAAATTTGGTGGGAATATCATCAGTAAAGGAACGCCAGCAGAATTACTAAAAGAACATACGCTAACCGCGCAATATTTGAACGGCGAATTGCAAATTGAAGTGCCTAAAAAGCGCCGTGAAGGCAATGGAAAATCGATAAAACTTTCGGGAGCTAGTGGTAATAATTTAAAAAATGTAACCGTGGAATTTCCATTAGGAAAACTGATTTGCGTGACTGGAGTTTCAGGAAGTGGTAAGTCAACGTTGATTAATGAAACGCTCTACCCTATTTTGAATGCCCATATTTTTAATGGTGTCAAAAAACCACAACCGTATAAAAAAATTGAAGGTTTAGAACATATTGACAAAGTAATTGACATTGATCAAAGTCCGATTGGTAGAACACCACGTTCCAACCCAGCGACGTATACCGATGTGTTTTCTGAAGTTAGAAGTTTGTTTACCCTAACACCCGAAGCGATGATTCGTGGCTATAAAGCTGGACGTTTCAGTTTTAATGTCGCTGGCGGACGCTGCGAAACCTGTGAAGGATCGGGAGTTCGAACCATCGAAATGAGTTTCTTACCCGATGTGTATGTCGAATGCGAAACCTGTCAAGGCAAGCGTTTTAATAGAGAAACTTTGGAAATTCGATACAAAGGAAAGTCCATTTCGGATGTGTTGAACATGACGGTAGATGAAGCCGTTGAGTTCTTTGAAAACATACCCAAAATATACCGAAAAGTAAAAACCATTCAAGATGTTGGATTGGGATACATTACCCTAGGACAACAAAGCACCACGCTTTCGGGTGGTGAAGCGCAACGCATTAAATTGGCGACGGAATTGTCTAAAAAAGATACCGGAAATACCTTTTATATTATGGACGAACCCACTACAGGTTTGCACTTTGAAGACATTCGGGTGTTGATGGATGTGATTCAAAAACTGGTAGATAAAGGAAATTCGGTGTTGATTATCGAGCACAATTTAGATGTAATTAAACTAGCCGATTACATTATAGATGTTGGTTTGGAAGGCGGAAAAGGTGGTGGCGAAATTTTGTGCACCGGAACACCCGAAGAAATCGTTAAGAATAAGAAAAGTTATACCGCACATTTTTTGAAAAAAGAATTGACTCAAAAATAATAGCGAAATGAATTCTATTGAAATAACTACCGAGCGATTAATTTTGAAAAGCATCACGCCTGCTATCATTCATGAACTATTTCATAGCAAAACCAAAGAAGAAATTGTTACCTATTTCGGTTTTGATGAAGCGGGTTTTGAACATGCTAAAACGATGCACGAAAAAGGTATGGAAACCCACCGAATATCCATGTTCTATTTTTTGTTGATTGATAAACAGAGTAACTTACCTATTGGTGAGTGTGGTTTTCACACGTGGAATGCTTCCCACAATCGAGCAGAAGTATTCTATAACATGAAAAACGAAGCTTTCAAACAAAAAGGATTGATGACCGAAGCATTAAATGAAGTATTACGGTATGGATTTACCCAATTAAACTTGCATCGTGTAGAAGCTTTAATAGCTGCCGAAAACCAAGCTTCTTTAAAATTATTACAACGGTATGGCTTTAGTTATGAAGGCACCGTGCGCGAAGATTATGTCGTAGATGGCAAAAATGAAGATTCGGAATGCTATTCGTTGTTGAAATGGGAGTGGGAAAAACGGAGTTAAAACAGCATCCTTATTTATAAAAATTTACCTTAAAACTTCAGATGTAAAAAAAAGAAGTAATTTAGCAGGCTTTTTTAGCCCAGATAGAGCCGATATCCTTGCGTAGTTTACGGAGCAAGATAAAGGCGAAAGCTGGATCAGCTTCAAATAAAAATAAAAAATACGATTATGGCATTTAACGATTACGAAAACGAAGACCACAGAATACAGGATAAATTAAAGCAAAAAACGTGGAACGAGATTAGAACCAACGACTCATGGGCGATTTTTAAAATCATGTCGGAGTTTGTAAATGGATACGAATCGATGGCTCGTATTGGGCCTTGTGTATCGATTTTTGGCTCAGCTCGAACCAAACCAGACGATAAATATTACGAATTGGCTGAACGAACCGCTTACAAAATCAGTAAAGCAGGTTATGGTGTGATTACAGGCGGTGGCCCAGGAATTATGGAAGCTGGTAATAAAGGAGCGCACCGAGGCGAAGGAACTTCGGTTGGATTGAATATTGAATTGCCGTTTGAACAACACTACAATCCGTATATTGATAAAGACAAAAACTTGAACTTTGACTACTTTTTTGTGCGCAAAGTGATGTTTGTAAAATACTCGCAAGGCTTTGTGGTGATGCCGGGTGGTTTTGGGACTTTAGACGAAATGTTTGAAGCCGTAACCTTGATTCAAACTAAGAAAATTGGGAAATTTCCAATTATTTTGGTCGGAACCGAATACTGGTCTGGTCTTTTAGATTGGATTAAAAATGTGATGATTGACAAGCAAAAAAATGCCAATCCAGAAGACATGAACTTGATTCAATTGGTCGACACCGAAGATGAAGTGGTGGAAGCGTTGGATAACTTCTATAAAAAATACAATTTAAGTCCGAATTTTTAAGCTCTCAGCCTTCAGCAGTTAGCTTTTAAATCGATAAAGATAAGCTAACTGCTAATGGCTAACCGCTAATTGCTTTGCTATGTTTTTTAACTCGTTTCATTTTGCCATTTTTCTGCCTATAGTTTTTATGCTGTATTGGTTTGTGGGGCATAAATCGAAAATCAATCAGAATTATATTTTGATTTTGGCGAGTTATTATTTCTATTCGTGTTGGGATTGGAGGTTCTTGTTTTTATTGGTTTTTTCAACGCTATTGGATTATGTCTCGGCTATGAAAATTGAAAAAAGTCAGACTTCTTCCGAACGAAAAATGTGGTTGTGGACGTGTGTTTCCATCAATTTAGGATTTCTTGGGGTATTCAAATATTACAACTTTTTTGCCCAATCATTTGCCGAAATGGTACATTCGTTTGGGTTTACTGCCAATCCGATTTTATTGAAATTAATACTACCTGTTGGGATTTCGTTTTACACCTTTCACGGCCTTTCTTACATCATTGACATTTACTACAAACGCATCAAATCGGAAAAAAACTTTGTAGATTATTCGCTATTTGTGAGTTATTTTCCGCTGTTAGTAGCTGGTCCGATTGAACGTGCGACACACTTATTACCCCAAATTAAAGTCCGAAGAAAATTCAATTTCAATAAAGCGCAAGAAGGTATTTATCAAATCGTTTGGGGATTAGTGAAAAAAGTGGTGATAGCCGATTCGTGTTCGGTTTATGCCAACGAAATTTTCAATCATTATACTACGGCAAATTCCTTGTCCTTGATTTTGGGTGCGGTATATTTTGCCTTTCAGATTTATGGCGACTTTTCGGGCTATTCGGATATTGCTTTGGGAACTTCGAAACTATTCGGAATTGATTTGTTGAAGAACTTCAATTATCCTTATTTTTCAAGAGATATCGCCGAATTTTGGCGCAAATGGCACATTTCGCTTTCGTCGTGGTTTCGCGATTATTTATACATTCCGTTGGGCGGAAGTAAAGGCAATAAATGGTTTCAGGTGCGCAATACGTTCATCATCTTTTTAGTCAGTGGTTTTTGGCATGGTGCCAATTGGACCTATGTGGCTTGGGGATTGATTAATGCGATTTACTTTTTACCCTTACTCCTACTGAACCGAAACCGAAAAAATGTTGATGATTTTACGTTAGGACTTAATTTTGAATCGGTTCAAACCCTTTTCAATATACTAGTAACTTTTTCAATTACCTGTGTGGCTTGGATTTTCTTTAGAGCTAAAACCATTACCGATGCCGTTTTATACCTTAAAAGAATGTTCACGAACTTGCATTTTAACGAAGAATATTTTAGAATTGAACGCTACAGCCACAACTTAATCCCATTAGTGCTTATTTTCGTACTTGTAGAATGGAACAACCGTCATAAACTAGAGCCTATTTCGGGAAAATACAGTTGGTTGAAATTAAGTTTGTGCATAGCAGCCATTTTAGCTTTGGGTGTTTTTTCAGATTATAAAGAATTTATTTATTTTCAATTCTAATGAAGCAATTTCTCATATTCTTAACAAAAGGTTTAGCCATCATCATTCTTACGATGGTTCTGCTTGATGTGCTATATACTGCCATCTATATGCAATCGGATTCGAGAAGTAAAATAGATTATTTATACCATTCCAAAAATAAAAGTTATGATGTCGTTTTTTTAGGTTCGTCACGCGTTAACAATCATTTTGTACCTAAAATATTCAACGATCAAGGACATACTACGTTCAATTTTGGCATCACACGTTCGCGTTTAGAAGAATCGGCTTTAATGTTGCAAATGATGGTTGAACGCCATTACAAAATCAAGAATTTAATTCTTCAAGTCGATTTGAACATCAATAGCAACGATCATTCGGAAGCGATTCGTTCGCTCTTTATGCCCTATTTACATTCGTCTAAAACCATTCGTGATTTTTACAGAACCATTCCCGAATACAACCAATTACTGTACATTCCGTTTTACCGATACATGCATTATGATGCCCGAATTGGATTCAGAGAAATGTATTATTCAGCCGTTCATAAAAAAACCAATGCTTTAGATAACGATGGTTTTTATCCGTTATTAACGGACCAAAGACCAATGGTGGCAGCCGATTTATCAAAATATTATCCGAAACGAAACAAAGGATATGAAGAAATAAAAGCCATTTGCAAAAAGAACCACATCAACTTGATTGCGATGACCACTCCAATGTGTATGGAGACCATTAACCGAGATTATTTCAATCACTTACACGAAATTTATCCAGAAATTCGTAGATTTGAAAATGCCGTAACCGAGGATAAGTATTTTTCAACGTGCGGACACATGAATAAAGACGGTGCAATAGAATTCACTAAAATAGTTTTCAAAGCATTATTCAAACCCAAAATAGCCCAGTGAAAAAGATAACCTACTTACTTTTCTTATGCTCCATTATGGCATTTTCACAACACCATTCCACATTGGTGGTGGAAGTGAACCACGAAAAGAAAGTACTGAATGTCTATCAAGAACTAACCTATTTCAATCAAAGTAACGATACCTTATCGAGCATTGTTTTAAACGATTGGAACAATGCGTATTCTGATAAAAATACCGCTTTAGGTGCCCGATTTTCGGATGAATATGTGCGTAGTTTTCATTTGGCTTCCGAAAAAGAACGCGGCAATACCAATACCATCACCATTATTGACGAATCCAAATCACTATTATCGTGGAACCGACCTGAAGATTTTTCAGATTTAGTAGAATTTCAATTAAAAAACAAATTGCTTCCGGGAGAAAAAGCGACATTTGTGTTGTCGTATTTTGTTAAAATTCCGGATGATAAATTCACGAAATACGGGTACAATTCACAAGATGGTATTGCTTTAAAAGATTGGTTTCTGACACCGTCGATTTATAAAAATAATCAATTTATTACATACAACAATCTCAACATTGACGATGCGCCTAACGCTTTAACCGATGTTGATTTAAAAATCACCACTCCTAAAGATAGTCAAGTCATTTGCGATTTGCCTTTGATATCTGTAGACAATAATACCTATACTTTTTCGGGCAAGAATCAATTGGTTGTGAATCTGTACATCGATCCCACAAAATCGTTTTTAAGTTTTAAAAATAATCATTTGGACGTTACTTCTAATTTGGAAGACAAACGTGTAAACGACATTAACAAAGCCATTATCGTTGATAAAGTAATCAATTATGTTGCTGATAATTTAGGAAATTACCCAAAGCCAAAAATCATCGTTTCACAATTGGATTATGAACAAAATCCGTTTTATGGATTGAATCAATTGCCGTCGTTTATCAGTCCGTTTCCCGATGATTTTATCTACGAATTAAAGTTTTTAAAGACGTATTTGAACAATTATTTAAAGACTACTTTACAATTAGATCCGCGAAAAGACAATTGGATTTACGATGCTATTCAAATCTATTATATGATGAAATATATAGATGAATATTATCCTGAGGCCAAGATGATGGGAAGTATTGGCAAGTTGCGATTGCTTAGAGGTTACCATTTGGTTTCGTTAGATTTTAATGAACAATACAGCTATTTCTATATGTTGATGGCGCGTAAAAATTTAGACCAACCGCTTGGTGACCCAAAAAATACGTTGATAAAATTCAATGAAAAAATTGCTTCAAAATATAGAGCCGGATTGAGTTTTAGGTATTTATCCGATTATATTGGTGAAGAAAATTTGAAGAAAAGTATTCGTGAATTTGTACTATATGCTTCTAAAAGCCAAACCGATGTTCATCAATTTGAATCTATAGTTGAACGCAATTCGCAAAAAAAAACCGATTGGTTCTTCAATACCATCATCAATTCGAGAAAAATTGTCGATTATAAATTTGATGACGTTACCAAAACCAAAGACAGTGTTTCATTCCGTTTGAAAAATAAAACTGGAGTTGATGTTCCGATTCCTGTTTATGGTATCAAGAAAAAAGAAGTAGTTTTTAAAGAATGGATTGATGCGGTAAAAGCAGACAGTATCTATACTTTTAAGCGAAATGGTGCCGATAAAATTGTCATTAATTACAAAAATATTGTACCCGAATACAACCAAAGAAACAACTGGAAGTCGTTGAAATCATTTCGATTGAGTAATAAGCCCATCAAGTTCAATTTCATGAAAGATTTGGAAGATCCGAATTACAATCAAATTTTGTATGTGCCCACTTTGGAATACAATTTTTATGACGGATTCATTCCAGGCATGCGTTTTCACAACAAAACCATATTGGATAAACCGTTTAATTTTGATGTAACGCCTTCGTATTCTACCAAAACGAGTTCGCTTTCGGGACGCTTTTCAACGTCAGTGAATCAATTCAATCGCGATAGCAACATGTTCAACATTCGGTATGGATTGAGCGGCGAAAACTACCATTATGCACCCGATGCGTATTACAAAAAAATCAATCCGTATGTGCTGTTCAGATTCAGAGAAGACGATTTTAGAGACAATCACTACAAGAGTTTGTTGTTCCGTCAAGTGTATGTCAATCGAGAAGCAAGTGAATTTGTAAAAAGTACTCAAGACGGAAACTATTCCATTTTCAATGCGCGTTACAACAATTCAAGAACCGAAATTACGAAGCATTTTGGCTATGCAACCGATTTACAATTGGCTTCCAAATTCGGAAAAGCGTCTACAAGCATTAGTTTTAGAAGACTTTTTGACGACAATAGACAAATTAATTTACGTTTGTATGGTGGTCTGTTTTTATACAATAAAACCGAAACTACCTACTTTAATTTTGCTTTAGATCGTCCCACCGATTATTTATTTGATTACAACTATTTAGGCCGATCTGAAAGTACCGGAATTTTCAGTCAGCAGTACATTCAAGCTGAAGGCGGATTCAAATCGAAATTGATTAATCCGTATGCCAATCAGTGGTTAACGACTGCCAATGGTAGTTTTAATGTTTGGAATTGGATTGAAATCTACGGTGATTTAGGCTTCTTGAAAAACAAACACGAAGATGCTCGATTTGTATACGATAGTGGTATTCGTTTGAATTTAGTTACCGATTATTTTGAGTTGTATTTTCCAGTGTATTCTAATAATGGTTGGGAAGTTTCACAACCAAAATATGCTGAAAAAATTCGTTTTATTGTAGCGTTTTCTCCACAATCGTTGATTGGTTTGTTTACCAGAAAATGGTTTTAATTCTTATCAAAATACTAGTTTTATTGAATATTTAATTTGTATTATCCATTTTTTATAAACAAATTACATTCAAACCTTAAAATACAGAGTAATAATTGCTAATTATTAAATTATATTTTTTTCACAGAATTATAATTATTAGCGCTTTTTCATTAAATTTGTTTCATTAAGAAATTCCATAATCATTATGACCGAAACACAAACCAAAGTCGAAATTACTTTTGAAGATTTTAAAGCCGAAGTTTTAAACGATTATAAAATTGCTACCATAAGCCGTGAATGTAGTTTATTAGGAAGACGCGAAGTGCTTACTGGTAAAGCCAAATTCGGAATTTTTGGTGACGGAAAAGAAGTGCCGCAATTGGCATTGGCTAAAGCGTTTAAGAATGGAGATTTTCGTTCAGGATATTACCGCGATCAAACCTTTATGATGGCTATTGGCGCTATGACTATTGAGCAATTCTTTGCCGGATTGTATGGTCATACTGATATTAATTTTGATCCAATGAGTGCAGGTCGACAAATGGGCGGACACTTTGCTACCCATTCGCTTGACGAAAATGGCAATTGGAACAACTTAACCCAACAAAAAAATTCAAGTGCTGATATTTCACCAACGGCTGGGCAAATGCCACGTTTGTTAGGGTTGGCACAAGCCTCTAAAATATATAGAAACGTTGCTGGAATCGACCAAACCAATTTTTCAGAGAATGGAAACGAGATAGCATGGGGAACTATTGGAAATGCGTCTACCTCTGAAGGGTTGTTTTTTGAAACCATCAATGCGGCAGGTGTTTTACAAGTGCCGATGGTGATGAGTGTTTGGGATGATGAATACGGAATTTCGGTGCATGCACGATACCAAACAACTAAAGAAAATATTTCTGAAATTCTAAAAGGATTTCAACGTGATGAGAAAGGAAATGGCTATGAAATTCTAACCGTTAAAGGCTGGGATTATCCAGCTTTAGTGTCAACGTATGAAAAAGCAGCGGCTATTGCTCGTGAAGAACACGTTCCGGTTTTAATTCATGTACAAGAATTGACGCAACCTCAAGGACATTCAACTTCTGGAAGTCATGAGCGCTATAAAAATGCCGAGCGACTGGCATGGGAAGCCGAATTTGATTGTTTGGCACAAATGCGTTTGTGGTTCATTGAAAATAATTTGGCTACAGCAGAAGAATTAGACGACTTAGACAACCAAGCTAAGAAAGATGTTCTTGAAGGAAAAAAAGCCGCATGGATCGCTTTTGTAACGCCAATGAAAGACGAGCAAAAAGAATTGGTCGCTTTGTTAAATTCAGTGGCATCATCGAGTGAAAACAAGATATTCATTGAAAAAATTGCTAACGATTTAGCGGCTATCAAAGAACCAATTCGCAAAGATATTTTGACTACAGCTCGTAAAGTATTGCGAATGGTTATCAACGAAACAGGAAAGTCGGAACTTGCAACTTGGATTACCAATTATACGGCTAAAATCCAACCCAAATTCAGTTCGCATTTATTCTCCGAATCAGCTAAAAGTGTATTGACTTCTGCGGAAGTTTTACCTACTTATGATGCTTCAGCAGAAGACGTAGATGCGCGCTTGGTATTGCGAGATAACTTTGATGCCATCTTTACTAAATATCCTGAAACGTTGATTTTTGGAGAAGATTCGGGTAATATTGGAGACGTAAATCAAGGTCTGGAAGGCATGCAAGAGAAATATGGTGAATTGCGTGTTGCCGATGTTGGAATTCGTGAAGCGACTATTTTGGGACAAGGAATTGGAATGGCGATGCGAGGATTGCGTCCGATTGCTGAAATTCAATATTTGGATTATTTGTTATATGCTATCCAAATCATGAGTGACGATTTGGCCACCTTACAATATAGAACTGCTGGAAGACAAAAAGCACCGCTAATTATTAGAACACGCGGACACCGTTTGGAAGGTGTTTGGCATTCGGGTTCACCTATGGGAATGATTATTAATGCTATTCGTGGTATTCACGTTTTGGTTCCAAGAAATATGACTAAAGCCGCTGGATTTTACAATACTTTATTAGAAAAAGACGAACCTGCTTTGGTAGTAGAATGTTTGAATGGTTATCGATTGAAAGAGAAAATGCCAACCAATTTAGGTGAATTTAAAACACCAATTGGAGTTGTTGAAACCATTAAATCTGGAACCGATATTACGTTGGTTTCTTACGGTTCTACTTTGCGATTAGTAGAACAAGCAGCTAACGAATTGGAAGCTGTTGGAATCAGTGCTGAAATCATTGATATTCAATCATTATTACCATTTGATTTGAATCAAGATATTGTAAAAAGTGTTGCCAAAACCAATCGCCTTTTGGTAATTGATGAAGATGTTCCCGGTGGTGCGAGTGCTTACATTTTACAAGAGATAGTAGAAGTACAAAAAGGTTACAACTATTTGGATAGTGCGCCTCAAACCTTGGCTTCTAAACCACACCGACCTGCTTATGGCACCGATGGTGATTATTTTTCAAAACCTTCAGTTGAAGATATTTTTGAGAAAGTATATGCAATTATGCACGAAGCCAATCCAGCGAAATATAAGAGTTTGTATTAAATTTAGACATGTAATTAAAAAAGCCATACATCACAGTATGGCTTTTTTTTATACTAAAACTACTGATTATGAGTTTATATACAAACGAATAAATTATGAAAAAAATTTGCATATTACTGCTGCTGATGGTGTTTGTTTCTTGTAAGAGCAAACAGGCAGCAACTGAAAATAAGGACGTAGTGCGTTTTGAAAAAATAGATCTTAAAGAGGTAAATACGCTTAAAAAAGATAGAGCAACCGATTTAGGAAAACGATTATTGGAAACATGTAACACTTCTGTTTTTAAGGTTTTCACCAAAAATGAAGCCACTGATAAAGTGATAAAAAATGCTACCGTAGATCGAATTTCTAAAGCTTGTCACATCATTAATCAGCGTAATGGTAAATTCATTGCTATTCAACTCCTAGACGTCACACACGACATGGAAACTGATGATTTGATATTCCGATACAAAATAGAATATCAAAAAAAATATTTTGAACGAGAGTTGTATGTTACCGTCAATTCGGAAAACAAAGTAGCTGCCATATCTACCAAAGAAGTACCCAAAAAACCTATGTAAGTTTATTTCAAAATTCTAAACTCACATCTACGGTTGATAGAATGTTCTGTTTCGGTACATTTATCACCACATTTCACTAAAGGAACACTTTCACCATATCCTTTAGAGCGCAATCTTTTTCTGTCAATTCCTTTATTTACAAGATACTCTAATGTAGAAGCTGCTCTGTTATTGGATAGAATTAAGTTATACATTTCTGAAGCTCTCGAGTCGGTATGTGCACCTATTTGAATTTCCATCAAAGGGTATTTTTTCAATAAATCAACCAAAACATCTAAAATTTTGGCCGCTTGCTCTTTGATGTTCCATTTGTTTAAATCAAAATAAATATTTTCCAATTCGATGTACACATATCCATCATTTTTAGTGACTACAATATCTTCGGCATCGTCATATGATTCTACTTCCAATTCGATTGAGAATCGCGATTTTCCTTCGTCGTTGGTTGTGAATTCTACACTACTCGGAATGTAAAAATCTCGAACCGCTTCAACACGGTATTTCTTATTAGGACGCGTATTAAAGAAGTACTCTGCTTTTGAACCCGCTACCATTTGTCCAACTAATTTGTTATCTTCATCGTATAATGTTACTGTGGTTCCTGGCAGTAAGTTTTTTGAGATTTTATCGCGAACATCGCCTTCTACTAAGAAGCGTTTCTCATTTTCTTTACGTTTAAAACTATATAAGTTATCAGATCCTTTTCTGTTTGAAGACAAAAATCCGCTATTATCTTTTTCATTCAAAACATACCCAAAATCATCCAAATTACTGTTGATAGTTTCACCCAGATTTAATGGTTTTATGTACACATCGTTGTACAATTTACTCATGAATATGTCCAATCCACCCATTCCTTCATGTCCGTCTGAAGCAAAATAAAGAGTGCCATCTTCGGTTAAAAAAGGAAATTGTTCCCTGTGAATCGTATTGATGGCATCACCTAAATTTTTGGGTGCACCATACGTTCCATCTGAGTTCACATCAACATAGTACAAATCCATTGAGCCTAAAGTCCCTGGCATATCACTGGCAAAGTAGAGTTTTTTACCATCTTTAGTTAAGCAAGGATGTTCGGTTGAAAACACATCACTTGAGAAAGGCATTTCGGTAATATTCGTCCATTCGTTATTGACCAATTCAGCTCTGAAAATTTTAACCGTAGCATATTTTTCTTCCCCAATTTGAACCCTTTTAGCATTGGTTCTACTGAAATACATAATTTTTCCATCTTGAGAAAAAGTAGCATTACTTTCGTGAGTTTTGGTATTGATTTTATCCGAAAAGGGTTTAATATTTTCAAGAAGACCATCTTTAGTAACGGTCGCTTCAAATAAATCTAAATACGGTTTTTGATTCCAATTAAAAATAGGTTTGTCGTTACTTCTCAAGGAAGCAAAAACGACTTTATCTCCAAAAAAGGACATTCCAAAATCGCCATTGGAAGTACTTTTAGTCATCAATTGAATTTCATAATCATAAGGCACAATGTTGACTAGATTTTCGATGAATTTTTTAGTGTCTACTTGGTATTTTAAGTATTCACTCATAATTGCATCTGCTTTTTCATAGTCTTTTATTCCTTTTAATGCATGAGCATATCTAAAATACGATTCTGGCTTCAAACTATCTTTATATGAAAAAAACAATTGTCCGTAATTCTTTACTGCAAAATCCATTTGTGAATTATAGTAATAGGAATCCCCTAAATTTTGAAGTACTTGTTGTGATGGCTTTAGCGCTTCATACATTTTGGCAGCGTCTACATAAGAACGGTTTACAAAAAGATGATTGGCTTTTTTCAAAGATGGTTTTTGTTGCCCGAAGCAAGTCAGACTTAAAAACAAAATGAAGCTATATGTATATAAATTTCTCATGTGCTTTGTATTAGAAAAATCTTGGCGATTTGTCGTATCCATTGGTATTACTATTATTTCCAGATTTACTGATGTCAAACAATAACATTATTTCATGTGAACCTGAATTGAATCGTCCTAAATTTGATAAGGTATAATCGTATGCATAACCCACTCGTAAAGCAGGTGTTACTCTAAAATTCACTAAACCACTCATTGAATCGCCAAAACGATAACCTACACCAGCTTCAAAAACATTGTTAATTAAAACATTGGCGGTTACATCAATAGATACCGGAGCTCCTGAAACTGCTTTAGACATAAAAGCTGGCTTGAATTTTAAATTATCATTCAATGTAAAAACGTATCCACCTGTTAAAAAATAATGCACTTCTTCGGAACCTGTTCGAACAATTCCATCTTGACGTTCAAGGTGTTTAGAAGTAAGAATATTTGGAGCCGAAAAACCAACATAATAGTTCTCTCCAAAATAATACGTACCGATTCCTACATTTGGGAACGTTCTGCTTAAATTATTTGCAAATGCTTGATCAGGCAAAGGATCTGAATACACAAATCCGTTAAAATTGGTACTAAAAAAAGTAGTTCCTGCTTTAATCCCAAACGATAATTTATTTTTATCGCTTACAGGCAAAACATAAGCAAAGTCAGCGTAAACATTAGTTTCTTTTACAACATCACCAATTTGATCGTGAATGATAGACAAACCACCTTCTACTCGTTTCCCAAAAGCAGCATGACCAAAAAATGTTCCTGTTGTTGGACCTCCTACAGATCCAACCCATTGTGCTCTATATAGACCTCCAAGGTTAATTGCATCTTGATTATCGGTAGCATAAGCCGGATTTAAGACACTCATGTTATACATATATTGCGTGTATTGTGGGTCTTGTTGGGCTGAAGCAATAAAGCACATCAATAAGGTGCTTAATTGTATCAGATATTTTATATTTTTATTTTTCATAAGTACAATTTCTTTCAAATTATCTGCTTAAATAGACTCTTCCTTGCAATGGTTTTCTATTTCCATCATTGAATTCTATAATAAAAAAGTATACTCCTGTAGGAAGCAAACCGTCTCCTATAGTCAAACCTTCTGTTGATTTACCATTCCAATTAGATGAATTTATAGTTCCTTTATACAATACACTTCCATATCTGTTATAGATTTCAAGACTGTAATTTGGATACAATGTTGCTAAATTTTCAATAACAAACTCGTCATTAATTCCATCTCCATTAGGAGAAAAACCATCAGGTATTATAATGTCTGTAACAGGACAAATATCAATAGTAACCGTCACAGTTGCTGATGCTGGAGCACATGTTGATGTCACTGTGTATGTATAAACACCTGCTGTGTCAACCGCTGGATTAAATACGCCTGTACCACTAGCTAGTGCTGGTGACCAAACTCCGCCTGATTGTGGGGTTCCGCCTAAAACTGTGAACAAATCTTGTGGAGTTGCTGTATTGCAAATAGTTAAAGCATTATTAGTTCCTGCGCTTGGGGCTTGTGTGATAGTTACAGTAACTGTTGCTGTCGCATTTCCACATGGAGCTGCGCCTGTTACGGTATACGTGTAAACACCTGCTGTGTCTACTGCAGGATCAAATACGCCTGTGCCACTAGCTAATGCCGGTGACCATACACCACCTGTTTGTGGAGTACCACCTAAACTGGTAAATAAATCTTGTGCTATGCCGTTACTACAAATGCTTAATGTACCGTTCGTTCCTGCATTGGGTATTGGATTAACCGTTACGGTTGCTGTTGCTGTGCCTGCTGCACATGGTGCTGTTCCTGTTACCGTATACGTGTAAACACCTGCTGTGTCAACCGCAGGATTAAATACGCCTGTACCACTAGCTAGTGCTGGTGACCAAACTCCGCCTACTTGTGGGGTTCCGCCTAAAACAGTAAATAAATCTTGACTCGGACTCGTAGCACATAATGTTAATGTTCCATTAGTTCCTGCATTGGGGGCTTGTGTGATTGTTACAGTCACCGTTGCTGTCGCATTTCCACATGGAGCTGCGCCTGTTACGGT
>NZ_JBMDKL010000010.1:0-163670 GCF_057809695.1 Flavobacterium sp. FG139 | reverse complement strand
CAACGGCTGGTGCTTGTCCAAGTGCTTATACTTTAACTAGAACATGGACCGCTACGGATGCTTGTGGTAATACAACAACGGCTACTCAAATTGTAACTGTTCAAGATACTACGGCTCCAACATTTGTGGAAGCGCTTCCGACTGATATAACAGTTGAATGCTCTAATTTCCCTGAGGCAATAGTATTAACAGCTACTGACAACTGTGGTACTGCTACAGTAACTTATGCTGAAGTAACAACAGCTGGTGCTTGTCCAAGTGCTTACACGTTAACTAGAACATGGACCGCTACGGATGCTTGTGGTAACACAGCAACAGCTACTCAAGTAATAACGGTTCAAGATACTACTGCTCCAGTGTTTGTTGAAACATTGCCAGTAAACGTAACGGTTGAGTGTTCTGCGGTTCCAACTGCAGCTACATTAACTGCTACTGACAGTTGTGGTACTGCTACTGTAACTTATGCTGAAGTAACAACGGCTGGTGCTTGTCCAAGTGCTTACACTTTAACTAGAACATGGACCGCTACGGATGCTTGTGGTAATACAGCAACGGCTACTCAAATAGTAACGGTTCAAGATACTACGGCTCCTGTGTTTGTTGAAGCACTTCCTGTGAATGTAACAGCTGAATGTTCTGCGGTTCCAACTGCAGCTACTTTAACTGCTACTGATAACTGTGGTACTGCTACTGTGACTTTCGCTGAAGTAACAACGGCTGGTGCTTGTCCAAGTGCTTATACTTTAACTAGAACATGGACCGCTACGGATGCTTGTGGTAATACAACAACCGCTACTCAAATTGTAACAGTTCAAGATACTACGGCTCCTCAGTTGTCAACACCATACCTTGCTGTGGCAAATGTTAACTGTAATGCAATACCATCTGTACCGCAATTACAATTTACAGATGCTTGTTCTACAACTCCAGTAACTGTTGTTTACAATGAAACAACTTCAGCTGTGAGTGGAGGAACCTATACAATTGTTAGAACATGGACAGCAAGTGATGCTTGTGGAAATTCAAACAATTTCACACAAACCATTAATGTAACTGTTGCTAATTTTGCACAATCAACATCTGTACTTGCAGTTTGTCCAAAAGATATCGCTGTAACTGTTGATTCTCAAAACGTAATTAACACTCAATTCCCTGGAGTAATAACTGCAACAGGTACTTGGTCTATTAGTCCAGCCACAACAGGATTTAATGCAACAACTGGTATCTTTACACCATATCAATTAGCGGATGGAAATTATGTAGTAACTTATAATAATAATGATCCAGTTTGTCCTAGTACTGTTACACTAACAATACCAGTAGATAATAATGTTTGTATAGTTGCTCCTATTGAATGTGATGATTTAAATATTCATAATGCAGTAACTCCTAACGGAGATGGTCTAAATGATTATTTTATCATTGAAAATATCACAGACCCTTGTTATTCCGAAAATAATGTTGAAATTTACAACCGTTGGGGAGTAAAAGTATTTGATACAGACAATTATGACAATACATCCCATGTATTCCAAGGAATATCTGAAGGAAGAGACACTGTAAAACAATCCGCTGAATTGCCAACAGGAACTTACTTCTATATTTTGAAATACAAAACTGGAGGAGGTAATTATGTAACTAAAAACGGCTATTTATATTTATCAAGATAATCAGTAACTGAGGGTGGCCTCACCCTCAGTTATTCATTTAAACACCCAAATAAATGAGAACAAGAATTTTAATTTTCGCTTTGATGTTGATGAGCTTTGTGACGTATGCACAACAAGATGCTCAGTATACACAGTACATGTACAACACTATTAATGTGAATCCTGCCTATGCTGGTTCACGTGGTGTAATGAGTATCTTCGGATTATACAGAACCCAATGGGTTGGCTTGGACGGTGCTCCAGTCACCAGTGCTTTTTCTGTAAACTCACCAATAGAAAATACTAATTTAGGAGTTGGATTATCGTTTGTAAATGACCGTATCGGACCTACAGTTGAGAATACTGTTTCGGCAGATCTTTCTTATACCATTCAAACCTCTGAAACCTACAAACTGTCTTTTGGTATTAAAGGTACTGCTAACCTATTTAATTTAGACCCAACTAAATTAAACCCAATGAATCAAAATGATCCATTGTTACAAAACTTGAACAATAATTTTTCACCTAATGTAGGTGCTGGGGTTTATTTTCACTCCAACAAATCGTATTTAGGAGTTTCTGTTCCTAACTTTTTTGAAACCAAACGTTACAGCGATAATGATGTAGCTGTTTATAAAGAAAGAACCAATATGTATTTCATTGGAGGTTACGTATTTGAATTATCACCAAGTTTGAAATTCAAACCAGCTTTCTTAACAAAAATGGTTCAAGGTGCACCACTACAACTTGATGTGTCAGGAAACTTTTTAATTAATGATAAATTAATGTTAGGTGCTGCTTGGAGATGGAGTGCTGCAATGAGTTTCATGGCTGGATTTCAAATTACCGACGGATTATATGCTGGATATGGTTATGATTTAGAAACTACTAAGTTAGCCAACTACAATTCAGGTTCCCATGAAATATTTTTACGCTTTGAATTATTCAAACGTCAAAGTCGAATAGTATCACCAAGATTCTTCTAATAAAAAGCCAAGACAAGATGAAAAATAGAATTATATATTTAGTAGTTGCCTGCATCGCTTCAGTAAGTATGCATTCGCAAAAATTAAAAGAAGCTAAAGGCGATAAAGAGTACGATAAATTTGCCTATGTTGATGCTATCAAAACCTATGAGCGTATCTTTGCTAAAGGGTACAAGTCACAGGATATGTTAGAAAAATTAGGTGATTCCTACTATTTTAAAGCTGATTTAGACAATGCTGCCAAATGGTATGGTGAATTATTCGCCTTTACACAAGATGTAGCTCCAGAATACTATTACCGTTATTCACAGGCGTTAAAAGCGGTAAAAGATTATAAAAAGGCAGACGAAATGTTGGCCAAATTCAACCAAAAAAGTGGAAATGAATTAAGAGCTAAATTGGCTTCTTCTCAAAAAAATTATTTAGATCAAATTAAGAAAAACTCTGGTCGTTATAACATAGAGAATGCTGGAATCAATTCGAAATATTCTGATTATGGCAGTGCTTTCTTTAATGACAAAGTTATTTTTACCTCGGCAAGAGATACGGGTAGCTTTGGAAAAAGAAAACATACTTGGACAGGTGAAAGTTTCACTAATCTTTACAGTGCAGATATGGGTGACCAAGGAGCTCTATCTAATGCTAAGAGATATGGTAGTGCTTTAAATTCAAGATTTAATGAATCTACACCTGCCTTTACAAAAGATGGTAAAACAGTATATTTTACTAGAAATAATTTTCTTGATGGAAAAAAAGGTAAAGATGCTAGAAAATCAACTTTACTTAAAATGTACAAGGCTACTTTGGAAGGTGATCAATGGACTAATATAACTGAAGTACCTTTTAACAGTAATGAATATAGTGTAGCACATCCAGCACTTAGTGCCGATGAGAAAACATTGTACTTTGCCTCTAACATGCCTGGTTCACTTGGCCAATCCGATTTGTATAAAGTTGCAATCAACTCTGATGGAAGTTTTGGAACTCCTACCAATCTTGGAAATGTAATTAATACTGAAGGTAGAGAAACATTCCCAATGGTAACTTCTGATGGCGAATTATACTTCGCTTCAGACGGTCATCCTGGACTTGGAGGATTGGATGTATTTGTATCAAAAGTTCAAGCTGATGGAAGTTATAAAGACGTTCAAAACGTTGGAGAGCCTGTAAATAGTCCTAAAGATGATTTTGGTTATTTAATTAACGACAAAACGCGTTTAGGTTATTTTACTTCTAACAGAGAAGGTGGACAAGGTGGAGATGATATTTATAAATTTAAAGAAAACAAAAAATTAATCTGTGAGCAAATGCTTTCAGGTATAGTTACAGATAAAGAGACTGGATTACCCATTGAAGGTGCTAAAGTTACTTTGTCGGATGCTAGCTTTAAAATGTTAAAAGAAGTAACTACAGGTAAAGATGGGAAATTTGATTTTGGTTTAGTAGAATGTGAAAGCAAATACTACCTTAAAACTGAAAAAACAGAATACAATACTGTAGAAACACCAACAATGACTGCTAAAGAAACTGGCAAAACTGAAGTGCCAGTTGAACTTGAGAAAACAGTTAAACCAGTGAAACCTGGCGATGATCTTAGAACAGCATTCGGAATTAAAATTATTTATTTTGATTTAGATAAATCATTCATCCGTCCAGATGCAGCTATTGAATTGGCTAAAATATTGGATGTAATGGAACAAAACCCAACTATGGAAATTGATGTTCGTTCCCATACCGATTGTCGTCAAACTGCTAAATACAACTTAGCGTTATCAGACAGAAGAGCCAAATCAACAATAGCATGGTTAATCGCTAAAGGCATTAACAAATCTAGACTTACTGGAAAAGGTTATGGAGAATCACAATTAGTAAACAATTGTGGTTGTGAACCAACCAACGAATCTAACTGTACTGAAGAACAACATCAAGCTAACAGAAGATCAGAATTTATTATTACTAAATTGTAATATTGTCAAAGATTACAATTGTTTAAACCCTATGAAACACTCAACTTATGTTGGGTGTTTCTTTTTTTATATTAAACCCAAAAAAATATACTTGAATAACTATATTAATTTGCCAACTTTTATATATTAGACCTTTAAATATAATGCAATGGGAATAAAAGAAAATGTAAATTTTGTGAAGGAAAATAAGCGGCTATACTTCTGTCTTTTTAGTAGTTTCTTCCCTACTTGGAGTAATTTGTTTTAAATATCCAGAATGGCTTACCACACCTGAATTTAGCGAAGTGTATACCGGAGAGTCTATGAAAATGTTATTGACCGGCGCTATTATTGCAGCAATGTTCTTTGCCATAATAAGCTTCATCGCTAGCAAGAATAAAAAATGGTCCTTAATTGGAATTCTATTTATTACTGCTACTATAATTTTGGTTAATTCTCGATTTATTTTTAATGGCTGATATTTTCATTCCTATAGAAATGGTTTTTCCTAAAAGAAAAAATCAAAGCAGAATGGCCTAAAAATAACGGTTTATTGGAAGCTAACTTCCCAAAAGGTTATATCAAACAAACTGTTTATCCATTTACCAAAAGTCCATTTGATAAAGATTTAAAAATGGAAGAATATTCCAATCGATAAAAATAGGCAACAAAAAAACCATCTACTAACAGATGGTTTTCTTTTTCAAAATCAAACAAAACTATAAATCAATTATTTCTTCATAAACATATTAGTGTAATACTTTTTCCCAGTATCTGGATTAACAGCTATTGAAATTCCAAAATGGGTGTAATCGCCTTCAATATTGGCTTTGTGACCCGCACTGTTCAACCAAGCATTCACAACCGAACCCGGAGTTGAAAAGTTGTAGGCAATGTTCTCTCCTACTTTAGTAGCACCTAAAACTTCTTTGATGTTCTCAGCGCGCTCTGCAAACAAATCATGATTCACTACATTGTTATCAATCATATATTCATTATGTTCTAACGATTTAAATGAAATATGGTTGACAATTTCTAATGGACTCAATCCTTGGCTAACTCTGTAGTCATTGATCAATTGAGCTACTTGTAATTCTTCGGTAGAATAATTGTAATTTGTAACTAATGTTTTATCAACAGTAGAAGTATCTTCGTTTGAATTGTTAGAACAAGATACTAAAGTAAATACCAATGCAATTGGCACAAACAATCTAAGTAGTTTTGCTTTCATAGTAGTAGGTTAAGATTTTGAAGGTAGATGTGGGGCAAATATCTTCGGGTTGAATATGGAAAGTATATGTGGGGCAAATACTCTCGTTATCTATATTGTAAGAACGTGTTTCTGATTTGGTTATACAATACTACTACTATATCGCTAAAGTGACAAATAAAATCGATAAACTACATAAAATTAATTTTTAATAATGTATTTTTCTTACAATAATTATACTGTACTACTTATTTTAAAAATAAAGTTGCAAAAAAAAAACCACCTGCTAACAGATGGTTTTCTTTTTCAAAATCAAACAAAACTATAAATCAATTATTTCTTCATAAACATATTAGTGTAATACTTTTTCCCAGTATCTGGATTAACAGCTATTGAAATTCCAAAATGGGTGTAATCGCCTTCAATATTGGCTTTGTGACCCGCACTGTTCAACCAAGCATTCACAACCGAACCCGGAGTTGAAAAGTTGTAGGCAATGTTCTCTCCTACTTTAGTAGCACCTAAAACTTCTTTGATGTTCTCAGCGCGCTCTGCAAACAAATCATGATTCACTACATTGTTATCAATCATATATTCATTATGTTCTAACGATTTAAATGAAATATGGTTGACAATTTCTAATGGACTCAATCCTTGGCTAACTCTATAGTCATTGATCAATTGAGCTACTTGTAATTCTTCGGTAGAATAATTGTAATTTGTAACTAATGTTTTATCAACAGTAGAAGTATCTTCGTTTGAATTGTTAGAACAAGATACTAAAGTAAATACCAATGCAATTGGCACAAACAATCTAAGTAGTTTTGCTTTCATAGTAGTAGGTTAAGATTTTGAAGGTAGATGTGGGGCAAATATCTTCGGGTTGAATATGGAAAGTATGTGTGGGGCAAATACTCTCGTTATCTATATTGTAAGAACGTGTTTCTGATTTGGTTATACAATATTACTACTATATCGCTAAAGTGACAAATAAAATCGATAAAATACATAAAATTAATTTTTAATACTGTATTTTTCTTACAACTAAGAGGATAATCTTTCTATTTTCCAAGAAAAATCATCTTGCAATTGGTATCGAATTCTATCGTGAAGACGGTTCGGACGTCCCTGCCAAAATTCAACTTCAATTGGTCGCACTAAAAAGCCGCCCCAATGTTTTGGACGCAAAATTTCTTTTCCTTCATATTCTTGCTCTAAAAGCTTTAAATTGGTTTCAAGATATTCGCGATTGGGAATTACTTCACTTTGTGGAGAAACGATAGCACCGAGTTTGCTGCCATCGGGACGAGAACTAAAATAATTATCAGAAATCGCATCAGAAGTTTTTTCGGCGATTCCTTTAATGATGACTTGGCGTTCTAGGCTGGTCCAAAAAAAAGACAAACACACGTGAGGATTAGTATCGATGGCTTTTCCTTTTTCGGAATTGTAATTGGTATAGAAGATGAATCCTTCTTCATTGAACTTTTTAAGCAATACCACTCTCGATTTTGGAAAACCATCCAAACCAATGGTGGCCACTGTCATGGCATTGACTTCATCTACTCCGCCAAAATCTTCAGTTTCGTGAAACCATTTGTTGAATAAATTAATGGGATCTTCTGGAATGGCATTTTCTAAAAGTTCACTTTTTTCGTAGGATTTTCTATAATTGCCTAAGTCTTTCATAGTTTTTTTATTTAACTACAAAGTTCGCAAAGTTTTAATAAAGTTTACCGAAATTAAAATGGTTTTTCTGCTAGCCCCGATTTAAAGGAAAAACCTTTGCCTTTTTGCAAAGTTTTGGGATGAAAGCGGGAAAATGGAAGGCAGAAAAAGCCCAAGCCATTGCTTCGCCTGTTCGCTATTGCTCGGGTTGCTTCTAAAAAAAATGGAGATGCCCTACTCTATTTCAAATTCTTTTCCGTCGTCGGCTAAATACACGTTGGGAAAAATGGTTTCGGCTTCTTCTTTAAAGAGTTGAATATTACCGTAACGCGTAGAATAATGCCCTAGAATTAGGTTTTTAACCTTCGCTTTGAATGCAATTGTGGCCGCTTGTTTGGCGGTTGAATGCATGGTTTTTTCTGAAAGATGCGCTTCACTTTCTAAAAACGTACTTTCATGATAGAGGAAATCTACGTTTTCAATAATGGGAATGATCGATTCGTTATACATCGTATCGCTGCAATAAGCGTAGCTTTTGGCTACTTGCGGATCAAAACTAAGCTCTGCGTTAGGAATTATTGTGCCGTCCTCTAAAGTGATGTCACCGCCGTATTTTATTTTGTTGAAATATACTTTGTCGATGTTGTATTGTTCAACAGCTTCAATATTGAGTTTGCGTTCGGTGTTTTTTTCATGAAATAAAAATCCGTTGGTATAAATGCGGTGTTGGAGAGGAATAGTTTTTACGATTACTTTGTCATCTTCAAAAATAGTTTCGGATGATTTAGATTCCAATTCATGAAAATACAAGTTATAGCCTGTATAAGAACCTGAGGCGCGCAATTGAAGTAGTATGATTTCTTTGATGCCTTTGGGTCCGTATACATGCAAATCGTTAAGGCGATTGAGTAACATAAACGTAGAAATCAATCCAATTAAACCGTAGAAATGATCGCCGTGCAAATGCGAAATAAAGATGTGATTGATTTTAGAAAACTTAACCTTGCTTTTGCGCAATTGCACTTGAGTTCCTTCAGCACAATCAATTAGAAATACTTGATTTTTAATTTCTAACACTTGTGAAGTTGGATTGGATAACGTGCGTGGTGTAGCGGCATAACAGCCTAAGATGGTAAGTTTCATTTACACTATATTAAATTTACTGCGAAATTATTGTTTCTTTCTGTTTGTATAAACAATAAGTAGCATAGAAACCATAAATACAGCGTTGGAAGTTATGCCCCAATAATTATATTTTTTTTGGACATAGCGGTTATAAATAGAAAGACCGAGTAATAGTGCAAAACCAACTAATAGAAAGTAGGTCAGTTTTTTATTTCTCATTTTGATTATTGTTTTCAATTTTACCCAGCTTGACAACTTTTACAATAATATAAACCAAAAGCACTAAATTGACAGCTAACTTTAAGTAATCAAACTCTTGATTTCTAATGCCTTTCATTAGATTTCGGGTAAATAAAAAGGTCAGAATAAACAATGCCGCTACGTAAATGTAAATAATTGTTTTGTTGGTTAGTTTCATTTGTTATGAGTTTTAAAATCCTAAATCGCGTTCAATTTCTTCCATTTCAATAATGTCGTGTGCTTCTTGAAGTGATGGCACCACAATTAACTTAGTAGGCACTTCATTAAAATCGATATCATTCACCACAATTACAAATGACTTTTTCCCTTTTCGATGCGTTTTAGACAAATCAGCAAACAATTTTAGATCTTTTAAACTCACATTTTTATCTGGAGTAACATCTAAAATGAGGTTTTGATTTTTATACGAATGGTGTTCGTGAGTTACTTTATCAAGGAATAATTGAATACTTCCTTGGGTATCTTTTATAGTGGTGGTGTGGCCTTTTTGTTCTACTTTCATTATTGTTTTATTTTGGAGGCTAATAAATAAATTACGGCCATTCGAATGGCTACACCATTTTCAACCTGATCCAATATTACAGATTGTTTGGAGTCGGCTACATCGGAAGTGATTTCTACTCCGCGATTGATAGGTCCTGGATGCATAATTACAATTTCTTTATTCAAAGAATCTAATAATGTTTTATCAACACCATATTGTTGTGCATATTCACGTGTGGACGGAAAATAATTCACATCCATACGTTCGTTTTGCACGCGAAGCATGTTAGCAACATCGCACCATTCTAAAGCTTTACGCAAATTAGGTTCTACTTGAACTCCTAAACTTTCAATGTATTTCGGAAGTAAAGTTTTTGGTCCGCACACTTTCACTTCGGCGCCTTGCATTTGCAGTGCATAGATATTAGAAAGTGCCACACGCGAATGCAAAATATCGCCTACAATTACCACTTTCTTTCCTCCTACTTCACCCAATTTTTCTCTAATTGAAAAACTGTCTAATAACGCTTGTGTTGGGTGTTCGTGTGCTCCGTCTCCAGCATTTACTATACTTGCTTTTACATTTTGTGACAGAAAATAAGCAGCACCGGGATTCGCATGACGCATGACCACCATATCCACTTTCATTGATAAAATATTATTCACTGTATCGATAAGCGTTTCTCCTTTTTTAACAGATGATTGTGCCGCAGAAAAACTAATCACGTCGGCCGAAAGTCGTTTTTGTGCTAATTCAAACGATAATTTGGTGCGTGTACTGTTCTCAAAAAAAATATTAGCTATGGTGATATCTCGTAACGAAGGAACTTTTTTAATTGGTCGGTTGATGACTTCTTTAAAATGGTCGGCAGTTTCGAAAATTAAATCGATGTCTTCCTTAACAAGATATTTTATGCCTAATAAATGGTTTACACTTAATTCTTTCATTTATTGTTGTGTTGTTGTGTGTTGTAATATTAAAATTCTTATTTGCTAATTTGTAATTAAGAATACAGCATCCTCTCCTTCATTTTCTTGCCAGCAAACTTTGACTTTTTCATTATTTATCGCATCTACTTGTCTACCTCTATAATCGGGTTGAATGGGTAAATGGCGGCTAAAACGTCTATCTATGAGCGTTAATAACTCTACTTCAGAAGGCCTTCCAAACGATTGAATAGCCGTTAAAGCAGCATTAATACTTCTACCAGTATATAAAACATCATCAATAAATACGACCTTTTTATCCTCAACTAAAAAATCGATTTGCGTTTTATTAGCCTCCAATGGTTTCTCACCTCTTCTAAAATCATCTCTAAAAAAAGTGATGTCTAAAAACCCAAGTGCAACAGAATTGACTTGATATTCTGTTTCCAAAATATGCTTGATGCGTTGTGCTAAAAACTTTCCTCGTGGCTGTAATCCTATTAAAACTGTAGCAGAAAAATCAAGATGTTTCTCGATTAATTGACAGGCCAAACGGTGCAGAATGATGTTAACTTCTTTTGCAGTGAGTAATATTTTTTGACTCATAATGAAGTGTGTGTTTGGTGTGTAAAAGTAAATAAAATTATTTAAAATTAGGCATAAAAAAACCTCTACTGTGAAGTAGAGGAAATTAATTTTAGGCTATATCGAAACTTATTTAGTAATCCAATCCACCACAGAGGCGTCTGTTGGTAATACACGCGGTTCAATTACTTTTTCTAATTCTCCTTTTTCATTAATCAAATACTTTTGAAAGTTCCATTCAACTTCGCTGTCTTGCAATCCGTTTTTAGCTTTCTGGGTTAAAAATTTATAGACCTCACACATATCACCACCTTTTACAGACACTTTACTCATCATCGGAAAGGTAACTCCATAGTTAAGCTGGCAAAAGGTTTCAATTTCTTTATCAGTACCGGGTTCTTGAGATGCAAAATTATTAGCTGGAAATCCAACAATCACAAAATTTTGGTCTTTGTATTTTTTGTAAATGGCTTCCAAATCTTTGTATTGTGGTGTTAATCCACATTTGGAAGCTGTATTTACTACAAGAATTTTCTTCCCTTTTAAAGAAGCAAAATCAAATTCATTGCCACTCAAATCTTTAACCTTAAATTGATAAATGTTCTCTTTGTTCATTGTTTCTGTATTTGAAGTTAACTTCGGTTGGACACTTGTTTGCGCCTCATTTTTACAACTCACTAGTGTAAAAATTGCTACCATTACTACAATTTTTATTTTCATACCTTTATATTTTTTTATAAAATTACGTAATAAATAGCCTTTTAGCTTATTAATCAAGCTATAAATAAATGTTAAAATTTATAAAACATAAAACCATAAGGCCTTAACTTTCGTAGATAAAATTACTCTAAATAATTTTATTCACTTTGAACAAATCTGAAAGCGTATGACACAAGAACAACTCATCCCATTAATTTTAAAAAAAGACGATCGCGCATTTACTATCATGTATGATATGTATTCCAAAAGTCTTTTTGCTGTAATCTCTAATTTAGTTAAAGAAGCCGAAGAAGCCGAAGACGTGCTTCAAGAAGTGTTCGTGAAAATCTGGAAAAACATCGAATCCTATAACGATTCCAAAGGTCGATTATATACTTGGATGTTAAACATTGCACGAAATACTGCTATTGATAAATTACGTTCTAAAGGATATAATAACAGCCAAAAAAACCTATCATCCGATAATTTCGTACATCTGTTGGATGACAGTAACAAGTTAATCAATCGTATCGATACGATAGGAATTCAAGAATTCGTAAAAAAATTAAAACCAAAGTGTATCCAATTAATTGAATTGTTATTCTTTAAAGGATATACCCAACAAGAAGCTTCTGACGAACTTGAAATTCCGCTTGGCACTGTTAAAACACAGAATAGAAATTGCATCAATGATTTAAGAACTTATTTACAAGTATAATGACAACACAAGAAATCCTAGATTCAGGGAATTTAGAACTTTATGTTTATGGGATATTAAACGAAAGTGATACTAAAGAAATTAGCGAATTGGTGAAAACCGATAAGGCTATAGCAGACGAAGTGGTTTCAATTGAGAAATCCATACTAAACCTTTCTAGTAGCTTTTCTCCGAATATTTCGGCAGAGATTTTTGAAAAAATCAAAGTCAAACTCGAATTAAAACATGGAAAAGTAATTGAGATGAAACCTCGTTCCAATGCTTCACAATATATTGGCTGGGCAGCTTCAATAGCATTATTAGCTGGTGTAGCGTTTCAATACAATAAATTGAATGAAAGTAATTCAACTATCAACTCCATTCAAATAGAAAAATCGAATCTACAAAAATCGGTAGTAACTTTAGAATTAGAAAAGAAAGAAGCGGCAAATGCTTTGAGTGTGGTTCGAGATACTAAAAACACCGTAGTAAATTTGGCCGGACAAACGGTAGCACCTACAGCTTCTGCGAAAATTTATTGGAACAAAGAAACATCAACAGTTTATGTAGATGCTTCGGGATTACCTGAGCCACCAGAAGGAAAAGTATACCAAATTTGGTCTTTAAAATTAAGTCCGACATTAACACCAACGAGTATTGGTTTATTGGATAATTTTAAAGGAAATCACGAAAGAATGTTTGCTGTAAGCGGTACTTCTGGTGCAGAAGCATTCGGAATTACACTGGAACCAGCAGGCGGAAGTAAATCGCCTACTATGGAGCAATTATACACATTAGGGAAAGTATAATTGGTAAATTCAAGTAGGTAAAAGGCTCAACAATGTTGAGCCTTTTTTTATATTTATTTTTTAAATACTTTTCGATACCTCCAATATACTATTGAAGCGAATACCATAAAAGTAACAAATACATAGAGGTAAATAGTCACATTTTGCTTTTCACCAGAAGCATACGAGTGCATTCCTGTTAAGTGAAAATTCACTCCAAAATAGGTCATTAATATAGAAGCAAACGCCAATACGCTCATAAAGTTGAACGAAAATAATCCGCGTAAAGAAGGTACAAATCGTGCATGAATCACAAAAGCATAAATCATAATACTGATCAAAGCCCAAGTTTCTTTTGGATCCCAACCCCAATACCTACCCCAACTTTCATTAGCCCATTGACCTCCTAAAAAGTTACCAATTGTCAACATAACCAAACCAATAGTTAAGGCCATTTCGTTGATGTACGTAATCTCTTTAATGTGCAAACTCATTAAAGCTTTATTTTTTTCGTTGGTAAACAACATCAAAATTAAAGCCACTAATCCTAACACCATTCCCAACGTAAACGGTCCATAACTCGCCACAATTACCGCAACGTGAATCATTAACCAGTACGAATTAAGAACGGGTTGTAAATTAGCAATATCTGGGTCCATCCAACTTAAATGAGCTACCATCAAAATCATTGATGCCACAAAGGTTCCCGATGCTACTGTTAATTTAGATTTTATATCAAATGCTAATGTAAAAAACATCGTTGCCCATGCCACATAAATCATACTTTCATAGGCATTACTCCAAGGTGCGTGACCTGAAACATACCAGCGTGCCATTAAGCCTAAGGTGTGTAATAAAAACAACGCAGCGATACCACCGTGCATAATATTGATGACCAATCGAATTGGTTTTTTATTATAGAAAATTCCAACGATTACTATAATTAGCATGACACTTCCTGCCAACATATACAACCAAAACAAGTTTCTAAACACATCGTATTTGTTCAATAAAATTTCAGAAGAAATCTGACTGTCGGAAGGTCGAACGGATTTACCATATTTTTTCTGAAAATTCTCCATTCCCAACAACATGGTATTGGCCATTGTATAATCTTTTGATTTAGAAGCCTTAGCTAATGCATCTAAATAATAAGGTAACGCATTCTTTATCTGATCCAAATCAGTACCCGTTTTCTCTCCAATTTCTAAAAAAGACAACCATTTATTGTTTTTATCATTTGGTGCTGGAAAAATTCTGAGAATGGTTCCACTTAACGCCGAATTCAATAAATTAATCTTTTTATCGGCTTCAATAAAATCCTTCTGAAACTGATCGGGATTGGTCGTTTTGTAGGCTTCATCCAAATATTTAGACAACTTGTAATTTCCTCTTTCATCAAAGAAACTTCTGAAAGTAGCAAACTTCTTTTCTGAATCTAAACCAATAATTTTACGAATACTATCATTTCCTTTTTTGATGTAAATCAAAGGCAACTCAAACCAAGCCGTTGGAAATTGCGTCATCGAAATAAAAGCCTGATCCGAATTCATACCTTCGTAAGTATCACTTTTACTCACTTTTCGCAACAATTCCGATGAAAACGTATTAATAGGGTACATCCTTCCATTCACATCTTGAACTACTAAACGTCCAAATTTTTCTGCTTGTTGCTCTGGTACCTTGTATTTCAGAATCGAATCTAAATAATGTACCTGATTGGAATGATTATCATGATTTTGCGCAAATCCACTAAAAGAAAACAACAAAATGAATACCAGCAATAACTGCTCTTTTTTGGCTTTCACATCTTCTAATTTTCTTTTTAAATCCGAAAAACGAGTGTTTTTAACAAACAAAATAGCCATCATTGCAAAGAATAATAAGAAATATCCAATATAGGTAATCATAGTTCCCCAATAGTCGTGGTTTACCGAAAGAACCGTTCCTTGCTCATCGGGATCAAACGAAGATTGGAACAATCGAAATCCATCATAATCCAAAATGTGATTCATATAAATGTCGGCATTAAATTTTTTACCGTGATCATCAACCGTCACTTTACTTTTATATGATGAATAACTTTTTTCGGTTCCAGGATATTTATCGGCTATAAAATCATTCAATTTTACACTAAACGGCAAGTTGTATACTTTACTTCCAAAAGACAATATAAATTCTAATTTCCCTAATTTGACTACTGTCGGTTGTCCTACTTTTCCTTTAGAACCTACCAATGTAACGTCTTTGGTTTGTCCTTCAGAGGTAATTGAAATCGTTAAAGCATCATCACTTTTCTTGGCCTTGTAATTTCCACTAGAAACCCAAGATTTTACGCCTTTAAGAGGCTGCTCAGGAAATACAAATTGAGCTTGTCCAACATTATACAACGAACGAAACATCAAAGCTTGTTGCACATTTTTTTCTAACTTTCCTTGAAACTTATCAATCATGCGCATAAAGTTTCCTTCAAATGGAGCATTGATGGTTGTAGTAGTTCCATCGGTAGTAATGTTGATGGCGCCTGGTGTGGGCTTGTTCAAGGCAAATAGTAAGTTGTGAATATTTTGAACCTCACCTTCTTTTAAATAATGTTCGTGTCGAGAACCGCCACCAGACTCAACTAATTTTAAATAAAATTGACCCGATGTAGCTGGTTTGATAGTTTCTTTAACATCCATTGCAAAATTCTTATAACTAATTTCGAATGGTGTTTGATCAAACTTCTCCTTGATAGAAAAATTATTTGTCGCAAATGGCCAATAAGTAGCTTCTGAAAGTAATAACGGCTGTTCTAAAATACGACGTTTGAGTTCGCCTTGGTATTGTCCATCAACAAAAACAGTCAAGAAATTTTTATCTGAAAAAACTTCGGTAGAAGTATTTCCCTCTCGGATAGGCATCATGCCTTCATAACTGATGTATCGTGTAATTCCAGCTCCAATAATGATAAAAATAAAAGACAAGTGCAGTAGCAATGTTGCCCATTTTTCTTTCTTATACAATTGATAACGCTTGATGTTTCCAAAAAAGTTAATTACAAAAAAGATCATTATCACTTCAAACCAACGAGTATTGTATATCCAAATTCGAGCAGTATCCGTATTGTAATAACTTTCTATAAACGTTCCGGCTCCCATTGCTGCAGCAAAAATCAGAAACAACATGGCCATTAATCGAGTTGAAAACAAAATAGAAAATAATCTTTTATCCATAAGAGAAACTTTTTATAAACCGAAAATTTCGGAAGCACAAAAGTAATTTAAAATTGTGGATTTTTATAAAAGTTAATTGCTTTTAAGTATTCTTTAAGAGACGTTGAAAAGCGGTGTTTTTAATTTTATTTTAAGACGTAATTTACATTTGTGATTTCAAGATAAATAGTTATTTTTATAAAAAAATAAACGTATTGTAATTCAGTATTCGTGATGAAAAAATTACTTTTAATTCTAATTCTTTTAACGTCTTTAGGCCTTAAAGCGCAAGATCGAATTATTCCCGATAGAGATAATGTTCCTAATTGCCAATTAATGTCAGGTGGAAAATACATCAACATGGAAACGGATGATAGGGTTACTTCGGGATATTATGCCATTATTAAAGACGGCGTTGAAATTGAATATGTAGAAGATGGAAAGTATTATTTAAAATCGACTTTGGCTTTTAAGGACAAATGCACCTATAAAATGACTATTGTAGAATGCACTATTCCTGATTTTATTTTTCAAAAAGGCGATGAGATTTACAGTGAAATTGTGGAAACTTCAACCAAACACAATTTAATTAAAATGAGATCCAAACTCAAAAATGGTTCATGGGTAACTGTTGTTTTTCGTAAAATAGAATAAAACTACAGCCGTTCTTATCTTATATTTAAAAGAAAAAGTCTCCTACCAATTCAAAAAAAATGAATATTTTTACCGAATGATTTCAGTTTCTATTATTGGTTCCGGAAATGTAGCGCAACACTTGATTTCTGCTTTTTTAAAGGCCGAAAATATAGCGTTACTACAAGCGTTTGCTCGAGATAAAACTCAACTTACACACCTTCTTGAGGCAGATAAAATTACATCCGATTACTCTGAATTAAAAGAAGCCGATTTGTATCTTATAGCCGTTTCCGACAATGCTATAGCAACAGTGTCCGACCAAATACCATTTACTAATAAATTGGTCGCACATACTTCGGGAAGTGTGGCTATTAGTGATTTGAACCCTAAAAATAGACCCGCAGTTTTCTATCCATTGCAAACATTTTCTAAGAATAAAGAAGTTGATTTTCGACCGATTCCCATTTGCTTAGAAACCGAAGACAAAACGGATTATGACGTACTTCAAAAAGTAGCCCATTCTATTTCGGATACCGTATTTGAAATTTCATCCGAACAACGAAAAGCCTTACATGTATCAGCGGTTTTTGTTTGCAATTTTGTCAATCATTTGTATAAAATTGGAAACGATATTTGTACCGAACACCAAGTCCCTTTTGAAATATTAAGACCTTTAATTTTGGAAACTGCCGACAAAATAACGTCGCTTTCTCCCAATGAAGCGCAAACGGGTCCGGCCAAAAGAAACGATACCACTACCATCAACAAGCATTTAAACATGTTGACCGATGAAAATCAAAAAGAAATTTACAAATTATTAACCAAATCAATTATTGATAATGGCAAAAAGTTATAAAGAACTCCTAAACGATATCACCACTTTTATTTTTGACGTCGACGGCGTATTAACCGACAGTTCTGTTCATATCACTCCTACTGGTGAAATGCTCCGAATTATGAACATTCGCGATGGTTTTGCCATGAAAGCAGCGTTAGAAAGCGGTTATAATGTGTGCATTATTTCGGGTGGAAATAACGAAGGTGTTCGAATTCGCTTGAGAAACTTAGGCATACACGATATTCATTTGGCCAGTCCCAACAAAGTAGAAACGTTTAACGAATACATCGAATTGTATCATATCAAACCCGAAAATGTATTATACATGGGCGACGATATTCCCGATTATCACGTTATGCAATTGGTAGGCTTACCTACGTGTCCACAAGATGCAAGTCCAGAAATCAAAGCGATTTCTAAATATATTTCACATAAAAAAGGCGGAAAAGGCGCTGTGAGAGAAATCATCGAGCAAGTGATGAAAGTGCAAGGGAAATGGCATTTGTATTACGACGGAAAACACGATTAAAAGTACAAAATAC
Organism: Flavobacterium sp. FG139; assembly: GCF_057809695.1. Lineage (NCBI taxonomy): Bacteria > Pseudomonadati > Bacteroidota > Flavobacteriia > Flavobacteriales > Flavobacteriaceae > Flavobacterium > Flavobacterium sp. FG139. The sequence goes on along the minus strand of NZ_JBMDKL010000010.1, from coordinate 145,436 downwards.
GAAGTAGAAAATACGAAGTAGAAAATACGAAATAGAAAATACGAAGTAGAAAATACGAAATAGAAAATAGAAAGTTAGATTACTGAAAACCTGTTATATAAAATGAAATTTTTACAATTAATACGATACAAAAACCTATTCTTACTTGCCTTAATGCAACTTGTTTTCCGATTTGGGTATTTAGAGTTGATTAATATTCCGCTTTCGCTTTTTTACTGGCAATATGCTTTATTAATAGCGGCTACAGTTCTTATTGCGGCTGGAGGCTATGTCATCAATGATGTTTTTGACCAAGAATCGGACGAAGAAAACAAACCTAACCGAGTAATTATTGGAAAATACATCTCAGAAGCCAAAGCCTACAATATATATGCAGCTTTAACGATAACTGGTGTGGCATGCGGCTTTATACTTGCCAATTCGGTGGGTCACGCCAACTTTGCCGTGATTTTTGTACTCATTGCAACCCTACTCTATTTTTATGCGAGTACGTTAAAACAAATAGCGCTTTTAGGAAATGTAGTGGTAGCTGCATTACTGGCATTTAGCGTAATTATCATTGGTGTTTTTGATATTTTCCCAAACACATTTCCTATCAATCAACAACAAATGTCGGTGGCATTTTCAATTTTGTTTGATTATGCCAAATTTGCGTTTTGCATCAATTTGGTTCGTGAAATCATCAAAGATTTGGAAGACATTAAAGGCGATATTACACAAGGAATGGGAACGCTACCTATTGCTATAGGAATTTCAAGAACTACTAAAACAGCCTTTGTTTTACTCTTACTTCCAACCTTATATTTACTATTTTACACCTACAATTACCTGTTTGAAAACAATTTGTTTTACGCCATTGCCTACATGATGGCATTGGTGATAGCGCCACTTTTTTTCTGTTCGGTTAAAATTTGGAATGCCAAAGAAAAAAACGACTTTCATTTCATTAGTACTTTATTAAAATGGATCATCTTTTTTGGAATATTTTCGGTGGCAGTCGTTACGTTAAACATCATTCACAATGCGTAAAGAGTATAAAATAATATTGGCTTCGGGTTCGCCAAGACGTCAGCAGTTTCTCAAAGATTTTGATATCAATTTTGAAATTCGTTTAAAAGAAGTTGAAGAAATTTATCCCAATCATTTAAAAGCAGAAGCCATTACCAATTATTTAGCCGAACTCAAAGCCCAAGCTTTTGAAGGCGAATTGGCTACAAATGAAATCTTAATCACAAGCGACACGCTCGTTTGGCACAACGATAAAGCACTTGGGAAACCAAAAGATTATGACGATGCTTTTCAAATTTTAAAATCACTTTCAAATGCAACTCATGAAGTGATAACTTCGGTGTGTTTTAAAACTATTACGAAAACGGAAACAATTTTTGAAGTTACCAAAGTTACTTTCACCGAATTATCAGACGAACAAATTCGCTATTATTTAGACCATTACCAACCATTTGATAAAGCTGGAGCCTACGGAATACAGGAATGGATTGGGTTAATAGGAATATCAAAAATTGAAGGATCGTATACCAATGTAGTAGGTTTACCTACCGAAAAAGTATACAAACATTTAACACTTATGATAGCAGATAATTTGTAAATTTACATTTCATTTGAAAGCCAACTAAATTGAAAAATGCAATGGAAACAGAAGAAGAAATCAATGCTAAAATTTTGAAAATAACCATGGTAATTCAGGAGAATTATCCCGAATTATCCAAATATTTAAACGAAATGCCCATTACCATTCCCATCGACAATCGTCCGGAAGTAAATGTGCAAAATCTTCAAAAGTATTACGACACCCTACTCACGCTGTTTCGCAATTATGTTGCCGAACACCAACTCAACTACATCAATCAACGCACGGGTTCTGGACACCTTTAAAACTAAGTGTGAATTTTATAACATTTAGATAATATAATGTAACGCGTTTCACGTCACATCTTCTCAAATTTGTATAAACAATAATGTTTAATCAAAATTTAAAAAGATGAAAAAATTAACACTTTACACTATGATAATGATCGCTTCATTGTCATTGGTACCGAATCAAATACATGCTGCGCCCAAAAATCCTATAACAGCTACTGAAACGCCTAAAGAAGTTCCGGCAGAAGTAAAAGCGTTATTATTGCGTCTTGATGAGATCAAAGCAATGGACAAATCAGCATTGAATGCCTCTGAGAAAAAAGCACTTCGTAAAGAAGTACGTGCCATCAAAACGACTCTAAAATCAACTGGAAACGGTGTTTACCTTTCTGTTGGTGCCATTATTATTATCATACTTCTTTTAATACTTTTATTATAATGAAACGTGTTAAACTGCTATTTTTAGGAATTCTATTACTAACTATAGCACATTCACAAGCGCAAGTTTCTGTGAATGTAAATTTTGGTTCACCACCCGTTTGGGCACCTGCCGATCGTGTTGAAGTACAATACTATTATTTACCCGAAATTGATAGCTACTACGATGTGCCATCGGCTCGATTTATCTATATTAAAAACGGAAAATGGTTTCGTTCGGCATCACTGCCATATCGCTACAGAAACTATAATTTGCGTGGTGGACAAGTAGTCTATCTAACCGATTATAGAGGAAATTCTCCATACATATACCATTCTAAACATCGAGAAAAATACCATCCAAATAACAATTTTAAGCCTGAAAAAAAGGAAAAAAAAGAAGGTGAACATCGAGAAAAGAAAGAGAATAATCATAAAGGAAAAGGTAAAAAGCGTTAAATTTTAGTTTACCATTCAATTAGATTTTAAAAGAGTTATTTGAAATTCAAATAGCTCTTTTTTTTTGTTAAAGAAATCCAAAAAAAATCCAAAACATTTAGGGAATCTATTATAATTACTACATTTGAGACTATTGCAATAAAACCAATACGATGCAAAAGTTAAAAACTGCTATTTCATTTCTTTTACTACTCACTTTTTTAAGTGCTAAAGCGCAGCAACCGGTCAAACCCAACGCTGTTGAAATCTATCATCAAATTGAAAAACTGAATTTTTTAGGTTCGGTATTATATATTGCCGCACATCCCGATGATGAAAACACGAAGTTAATTTCGTATTTATCCAACGAAAAAAATGCGCGAACAGGGTATTTATCATTAACTCGTGGCGATGGTGGTCAGAATTTAATCGGACCCGAATTGCGAGAATTATTAGGCGTAATTCGTACACAAGAGTTAATTGAAGCCCGAAAAATTGATGGTGGCGAACAGTTTTTTTCGCGTGCCAACGATTTTGGTTTTTCTAAAAATCCGACTGAAACCTTGCAAATTTGGGATAAGAATCAAGTCCTAAGCGATATGATTTGGGTCATTCGAAACTTCCAACCCGATGTAATCATCAACCGTTTCGATCATCGATCTCCTGGAACGACTCACGGACATCACACCTCTTCAGCCATGTTAAGCGTTGAAGCATTTGATAAAGTAAATGATCCCAATATATTTCCAGATCAATTAAAACTTACAACTACTTGGCAACCCAAACGATTGTTTTTCAATACCTCATGGTGGTTTTATGGAAGTAAAGAGAAATTTGATGCCGCCGACAAAACCAATTTAAGCAAATTACAAACTGGAGTGTATTATGAGCAATTTGGTAAATCCAATCAAGAAATTGCTGCATTGAGTAGAAGTCGCCACCAATCACAAGGTTTTGGTAGCACGGGTACTCGTGGTGAAGAAGATGAATATTTAGAGTTTTTAAAAGGTGATGCCTTAACGGATAAAACCAATCTTTTTGAAGGAATTGATACCACTTGGAATCGAGTGAAAAACGGAAAACCAATTGGCGATATTTTAGCCAATGTGCAAAAAAATTTCGATTTTAAAAACCCAGCTGCTAGTGTACCCGAATTACTAAAAGCCTACGAATTGATTCAACAATTAACCGATACACATTGGAAAACCATTAAGTCGGAAGAGATTAAAAAAATTATTGCAGCTTGTGCCGGAATGTACCTCGAAGCGGTCACAGACAATCAAGAAGCAACTGCTAAAAGTAGTTTAAAAGTAAAATTGGAAGCGATCAACCGAAGTGATTTAAAAATCAATTGGAACGGCATTACTACAACCCCAAGCGCGATGACTACTCAAGTGGTGAAACCATTAGAGAATAATAAACCTGTCAATCAAACTATCGAATTGGATTTAAGTTCAATTACAAATTACACCCAACCCTACTATCTAAAAGAAAAAGGTACCGTGGGCATGTATCGAGTAGACGACCAAGAAAACATAGGAAAACCCGATATTCTGCGTGAGGTAAAAGTCGTTTTTTCAATTGAAATTAATGGTGTAGTGATTCCTTTTGAACGCAATGTAGTGTATAAATACAATGATGATGTGAAAGGCGAAGTCTACCAACCACTTGACATTGTACCACTTGTAACCTCGTCTATCCAAGAAAAGGTATATATTTTTCCGAACAATAAAGAAAAGTCTATTAGCGTCAAAATCAAATCTGGAAAAGAAAACGTTACGGGAACTATTGCGTTGCAAGTACCCAACAATTGGAAGGTAACCCCAAATTCAATTCCGTTTTCATTGAAAAATAAAGGTGAAGAACAAATCGCTGTTTTCACGGTTACACCTTCCAAAGAAGCTTCAGAAGTAATTTTCAAAAGCATCGTAACGGTTGATGGTGAAACCTTTGATAAAGACAAAATCGACATCAACTATCCACACATATATAAACAAATGGTGTTGAAACCAGCCGAAGCCAAAGCTATAAAGCTAAACATCAAAACCAATAACGAAAAAATTGGGTACATCATGGGTGCTGGTGACGAAGTACCTAAAAGTTTGAAGCAAATGGGATATGACGTAACAATCATTAAAGCAGAAGAAATTTCGGCAGAAAAATTACAACCTTTTGATGTCATTATGACTGGAATTCGTGCTTACAATGTAGTTAACACACTTGCCATCAAGCAAAACATCTTATTAGATTTAGTGAAAAATGGTAAAACGATGATTGTTCAATACAATACTTTGGACGATTTTGTGACTAAAGATTTTGCGCCTTTTTCACTAAAAATTTCACGCGATCGTGTCACCGAAGAAAATGCCGAAGTACGCTTTTTAGCCCCTGAAAATCCTATTTTAAATTCGCCAAACAAAATCACAACCAAAGATTTTGAGGGCTGGAAACAAGAACAAGGATTGTATTATCCTAGTGAATGGGATGCTAGTTTCACCCCAATTCTATCATCAAACGATACTGGTGAAACCCCTAAAAATGGCGCTATATTAGTAGCTAACTATGGCAAAGGAAAATACATTTATACCGGAATATCCTTTTTTAGAGAATTACCCGAAGGTGTGGCAGGCGCTTTCCGCTTAATGGCTAACATGATTTCAATTGGAAAATAATATGGAAACAAATAAAACTAGTAAACTAAAAAATACCTACACATGGTTATTGGTAATTAATGCAGTTTATTTTTTGATATTTTATATTTTAATGCAAATTTTCTCGTAATATGCAACAAATTGACTGGATTATTCTTTCGGTAACCCTCTTATCTATTGTGATTTATGGTGTTTATAAAACCAAAGGAAGTAAAAATGTTGAAGATTATATACTAGACAACAAACAAACCAATTGGTGGACGGTTGGACTATCCGTAATGGCCACTCAAGCCAGCGCAATTACCTTTTTATCTACTCCAGGTCAAGCCTATCAAGACGGAATGGGGTTTGTGCAATTTTATTTTGGATTACCCATAGCAATGGTAGTCATTTGTGCAACTTTTATTCCCATTTACCACAAACTCAAAGTCTTTACAGCCTACGAATATTTAGAGAATCGTTTCGATTTAAAAACCAGAACATTAGCTTCCATCTTATTCATGATTCAGCGTGGATTAGGAACGGGACTAACTATTTATGCTCCGTCAATTATACTGTCAACATTATTAGGATGGAACCTTACCTTATTGAACATTATCATCGGAATTTTAGTAATCATCTATACCTTTTCGGGCGGTACCAAAGCAGTTAATGTCACTCAAAAACAACAAATGTTTGTGATCATGTCTGGAATGTTCATTACTTTTTTCCTGATTTTACACCTTTTACCTAACGAAATGACGTTTTCAAATGCCATGCACATTGCTGGAGCCAATGAAAAAATGAACATCATCGACTTTTCTTTCAATCCCGAAACACGCTATACGTTTTGGAGCGGAATTGCCGGTGGTTTTTTCTTATTCTTAGCCTATTTCGGAACCGATCAATCGCAAGTTGGTCGCTATCTTTCTGGTAAATCGGATAAAGACAGCCAAATGGGATTGATTATGAACGGATTTCTAAAAATTCCAATGCAGTTCTTTATTTTATTAATTGGTGTAATGGTATTTGTGTTTTTTCAATTCAATGAAGTGCCGCTAAATTTCAATCCTGTCAATAAAGAAACCATCGAAAAATCGGTCTATGCCGACCAATATCATGGGTTAGAAAAACAGTTGAAAGATTTAACCGAAGAAAAAAAAGAATACAATCTGTTGTATATTGATCACTTAAACCAGAATTATGACAATCCTATTTTAAGAAATAAACTGGTTGCTTTGTCGGGTAAAGAACGAGATCTTCGCGATCAAGCTAAAGAGTTGATCACCAAAGCGGATGAAAAATCGGAAACCAACGACAAAGATTATGTGTTTCTTTATTTCATTCTAAACTATTTACCAAAAGGATTAATTGGACTGCTTCTGGCAGTAATTTTATCAGCAGCTATGTCATCATCGGCATCGGGAATCAATGCCTTAGCCTCAACCACGGCCATCGACATATACAAACGAAACAAAAAGACCGAAATGGAACCGAAACATTATGTAAATGCTACCAAATATTTTACATTGTTATGGGGTGTTATTGCCATACTTTTTGCTTGTGTGGGCACCTTATTTGAAAATTTAATTCAGTTGGTAAACATCGTAGGATCAATTTTCTACGGAACTGTTTTAGGGATTTTCTTAGTTGGGTTTTACATCAAATACATCAAAGCTACTTCCATCTTTTGGTGTGCACTGATAAGCCAATCGCTCATTATTTACATCTACTGTTTGGATGTGGTGAGTTTCTTATGGCTTAATTTTATTGGTGCTATATTAACCATCGTACTATCGCTGACATCACAATTTTTTATCAACCAAAGAAGTAAAATTAAGGCCTAAAAAAACCACAAATTCTAGAATATGCTTCTGAATTTGTGGTTTTATATAAATAAAAGTAATGGAATTATTTTTTACTCCATTCGTTAATACTATCCGTATTCATTTTAACGTAGTCGCTATTTTTTGCTTTTTCAGCTGCAGCTAAAGATAATTTTGCGGTTTCAATAGCACCTTTTTTATCGTTTAATTTTGCTTGAATTAATGATTTCTGACGCAAATACCAAAACGGAACATCTTCACCAGCTTTAGTCATTGTGATGGCTTTGTTTACATATTCCAAAGCTTTGTTCATATCACCATTAGATTGGAAAAAATATTGAGCTGAAGAAAAATAATCACCAGCCGTTGGACCAGCCAAAGCTTTATTGATACTAGCTATTGCCGTTTTTTGAGTAGGAACCTCAAACTTTAATGAAACAATAGTAGTTTCCCAAGCCAAATCCAAATTTGCACCATCGTTGCTCAAATTAGAAAATCCAATCGTAAACGTTTCTACTTTTCTATTAGTCAATTCGGGTTTAGCATTAGCGCGCAAAGCTACATTGCTTTCGTTCCATTCTTCTGGATTTCCCCAATTGTCAGTGGTTTTGTAAAAAATAATTTCCCAATTGTCTGCTTTTGGTAAAGTGTATAAAGAATATTTTCCTTTGGCTAATGTTTTGCCATCAATCACTACATCATCACTAAATGAAATAATCGTATTGGCATTAGCTCCAGTTCTCCATACTTTTCCAAACGGAACTAAATCTCCAAAAACAACTCTTCCTTTGGTACTTGGACGAGAATAATCAACAGTAACGTCGGTCAAACCAACTACTTGTTCTACCACCGATTTTGGACTTGCTTGAGGTGTTTTAACCTGTGCTTGAACATAAAAATTAGCAATCATAATTGCCAATAACATAAATATTTTTTTCATAATAATAAGTTTAGATGGTCAAAATTACGAATTGTATTTTCTTCAAATGTTAATTTAAACTTAAATCGAAGTAATTTTTGTTTATTATTTTTACAAAATTGTTAAACAATATATATCTTTACAAAAAAATATTTATGAAAATTTATACCTTACATACCAAACAAAACCTCCCAATTTCATTGGAAGAAGCATGGAATTTTCTCTCAGACCCAAAAAATTTAAAGGTCATTACACCCGACTATATGGGGTTTAAAACGCTTTCTGGTGATGACAGAGCCATGTTTCCCGGGCAAATTATCCAATATATAGTTACCCCTGTAATGGGAATCCCGATGAAATGGGTTACCGAAATTACGCACGTGCAAGATCAAAAATATTTTGTAGACGAACAACGTTTCGGACCTTATGCCTTATGGCATCACAAACATTTTCTAAAAGAAATTCCGGGTGGTGTAGAAATGGAAGATATTGTAGATTATAAAATCCCAATGGGGATCATTGGTCAGCTGGTACATCCCTTTCTAGTAAAGCCCAAACTGAAAAAAATATTCGATTTTAGACACAAAAAACTAGTAGAATTATTCGGAGAATTTAAAGGATAACACATGAAAAACATACTATTAATAGGCGGTTCATACGGAATCGGACTGGCCTTAGCAAAGGAACTTCAATTTGAAAACAAAGTCTTTATTGCATCACGAACAAATGAAAATATAGCCGATTTACACGTCACGCATATTCCGTTTGATGCCACAACTGATATATTAGACACGAGTTTGCTTCCAGAAGTTATTGACGGATTGGTGTATTGCCCTGGCAGTATCAACCTACGTCCGTTTAAAGGATTGAAGCCCGAAAGTTTTGAAGCCGATTTACAAATAAATTTCATAAGTTTGGTGAAAGTAATCCAATCGGTTTTGCCTAATTTAACAGCTTCCAATCAATCGAGTATTGTGTTGTTCAGTTCGGTAGCTGCCAGTATGGGAATGCCTTTTCACACTAGTGTGGCTGCGGCCAAAGGAGCTATTGAAGGATTTGCCAAAGCCTTAGCAGCCGAATATACTCCAAAAATTAGAGTAAACGTGATTGCACCATCACTAACCGATACGCCTTTAGCGGATAAATTCTTAAACAACGAAGTAAAAAGAGAAAAATCGGCCGAAAGACATCCTTTAAAAAGAGTCGGAACTGCAGATGATATGGCTCAAATGGCAAGTTTTTTATTGAGTGAAAAAAGCAGTTGGATTTCGGGACAAATTTTCCATGTAGATGGAGGAATGTCTACTTTATTAACCAATCAATAACAATATCAAAAATCAATTACAAAATTCAATGTCAATAAAATTGTATATTTAGATAATTAATTGAATTTGAATTTTGCAATTGAAATTGAACTTTTACCTATGAACATATTCTGGTTCCGAAGAGATTTACGATTAGATGATAATGTTGGCCTTTTTCATGCCTTAAACAGCGGTGAAGAAGTGTTGCCTATTTTTATATTTGACGATACAATTCTATCGCAATTGCCCAAAGATGATGCTCGGGTTACGTTCATTCATCAACAACTGGAACACATACAAAAGCAATTGCAAAGTATTGGAAAATCACTGGCTGTTTTCCATGGCAAACCTATAGACGTCTACCAAAAGTTAATCACCGAAAACACCATAAAATCAATCTATACCAACCACGATTACGAACCGTATGCACGCAAACGTGATTTGGAATTGTACCATCTTTTTAAGGAAAAAGGCATCGAATTCAAGACCAGTAAAGACCAAGTGATTTTTGAAAAAAGTGAAGTCGTTAAAGACGATGGAACGCCCTATGTAGTATATACTCCCTATTCGAATAAATGGAAAGAAAATTTCAAAAAAATTAAGCTAATACATTATAATTCGGAAGCATTATTAGATAAAATTACCCATCACTCCTATCCGTTTTTGAGCTTAAATGCTATTGGATTTATCACTTCAACCATCAAAGTGACCCCATATGATGTTTCTAATACATTGATTGATAATTACGAAGCGACTCGAAATTTTCCTGCGCTAAATAAAACATCTTACTTAGGGATTTACCTTCGTTTTGGTGCTGTTTCTATTCGAAAAATGATTGCTAAAGCCATAGAAAGCAAAAATGAAACCTTTTTCAAAGAATTGATTTGGAGGGAATTTTTTATGCAAATTCTATGGCATTTTCCACATACTAATACGTCATGTTTCCGACCGAAATACGATAGCATAAAATGGGATAATAACGAAGCGTTGTTCCGAAAATGGTGCGAAGGAAAAACAGGGTATCCTTTTGTTGACGCAGGCATGCGCGAACTCAATGCTACCGGACACATGCACAACAGAGTACGTATGATTACCGCTAGTTTTTTATGCAAACATTTACTTATAGACTGGCGTTGGGGCGAAACCTATTTTGCTACCAAACTTTTAGATTATGAACAAGCCAGTAACGTAGGGAATTGGCAATGGGCTGCCGGAAGTGGCGTTGACGCGGCACCCTATTTTAGAATTTTCAATCCAACCGAACAAATTAAAAAGTTTGATAAAGAGTTAAAATACATTAAAAAATGGATTCCAGAACTCAATACTTTAGAGTATCCCAAACCTATAGTAGATCACAAAGAAGCTAGAGAAAAGTGTTTACGTATTTATAAAGAAGCTGTGGGCTAATAATTATTTTAAAATATCTTTTTAAGATTCCTTTCCTCTAGATGATTATCTCATTACACAATTTTCCTAACCCTTTCAAAATTCAATTCTGAAAAAGCACTAATAACCATATCTGCTTTGGAATAGTCTTGCAATTTAGAGTTGACACTATCATAGCCTATACAGTAAATTCCAGCGGCTTTGGCGGCACGTATTCCGTTGGTACTGTCTTCAATGACAATGCAATTTTCAACTGGAGTTCCAGATAAAAAGGCAGCATGCTGAAAAATAGCTGGATGGGGTTTCGACTGTGGAAAATCTTCTCCCGAAACAATATGAGAGAAATACTGATGCAAACCAAATCGGTGGAACACCCTATTGATAGTGACTTTAGCTGAAGAAGAAGCCAAAACCAGCTGCATACCGTTGCTATGTAAATCTTTAATCAAATCTTCAACACCTTCCAACAAAAATAAATCTTCTTTTTGATCAAAAGCGTCGTTAAATAGAGACCGTTTGGTTTCAATTAAACTCGCAACGTCTTCCTTTATATCAAAATGCTCTTTTAATTTTTCAAAGGTATTTTTAGTCGAAAATCCTGTAAAGGAAGCATACATTTCTGGAGAAACCGTAATGTTCAATTGCTTAAAATGTTGATTGTAGGCATAATGGTGTACCGGTTCGGTATCTACAATTACACCATCCATATCAAAAATTACAGTCTGTATCATATTGTTGTTGTTTCGCAATGACGAAAAGCAGTATTAAAAATTAAAGACACTTATTACTATTCACTAATTACTATTTACTGTTCACTAATTACGCTTTCTTAAGCAAATGTCGAATTACCGTTTCAGCAGCATACAATCCGAAAAGTCCGGGCATATAACTGTTGGTTCCGTAAAATGATTTCTTAAAATTAGAACCATCGGTCATTTTTAAACTACTTTCATCTTGAATTTCAGAGGAAAACACTACTTTTAATTTGTCAATTTTTACTTCTTTCAAGCGGCGTCTGATGGTTTTGGCTAAAAAGCAATTTTCGGTATTTGAAATATCCGATACTTTTACTTTGGAAGCTTCCATTTTGCCACCAGCACCCATAGACGAAATGATTTTAACGCGTTTGCGCTTGGCTGCTATAATCAAATTTAACTTTGGTGTAATGCTATCAATACAATCCAAAACATAATCAAACTCTTCTGTAACTACTTCCAATGCGCGCTCCGGCGATAGGAATTCTTCAAGGCGTGTTAAATTTAATTCCGGATTTATGTCCATTAATCGATCGCCAACCACATGCACTTTGGGCATTCCCACGGTAGAATGCAAAGCCGGTAATTGACGGTTTATATTGGTAATATCCACCACATCACCATCAACAATAGTAAGGTTTCCAACGCCTGCACGAGCAAGGAATTCGGCTGCAAACGAACCTACGCCTCCCAAACCTACCACTAGTACTTTGGCGTTTTTTAAATTGTTTAATCCTTCGGGTTTAAATAGTAATGCTGCGCGTTCTTGCCACTTTGCCATATCTTAGAATGTTATATTGTTAGGGTTGAAAACTGTATTAAAATTAGAGTGTATTTGTGTTGCCAAATCGGTTACTGAAATGTTTTTATAATGTGCCGCTAAAGTATATACTTCTTCCAAGGTTTCGGCTATAGTATCGGTTTCTAAAAAGAATTTATCATTGGGCACCGCTTTAAAAACCGATTCCAATTCTGTCCCGAAGTCTCGGGATTGCAACAAATATTTTCCAAAAGACAAATAAAAACCATGGTCTACTAATTGTTTGGCAACTTGTTGGTTTTTAGAAAATCCGTGAATGATGATGGGAACCGAAATCTTCATTCGCTTTTTAATTGCTAGTAACTCATCAAACGCCGCTACTAAATGCAATACCAATGGTTTTTGAAACTGTTCGGCCAAAGCAATTTGTTGTTCAAATACGGTAGTTTGCAAAGACATCGGTACATCGATTCGTTTGTCTAAACCACATTCGCCCAGCGCCAAACATTCGGGTAATGGCAATTTTTCTGCTATCGTTTTTAAATCGGCTTCCAATCGGTTTTCGTCTATATACCAAGGATGAATACCGATAGAATAATGGGGTATGGCAGCATCAAATTCCCATGGATACTGATTCACCAATTCTAAAGTCGTAGGCGAATTGGAATAGCGGTGTGTATGTAAATTGAAAAATTGCATGTGCAAAAATAAAGGGAATATACAGTAAATCACAAATTTTCACAGAATTTTAAGTCAGCTCCTAGTTTACCGATAAGTTTAGCCCAGATAGCAGTGGAAATCCTTTTCATTTGTTGCCTGAGGCACTCAAAGGCAACAAATGAAAAGATTGTAACGGATAGCTGGATTGGCTTCAAAAAAACTTCGTAAATTTGCGGCTCAGGAACTTCAAAATGCTACGAAACGCCTTTCGCAAATACATCAATAATTTTAGAGGATTTTCTAGAGAAATCTGGATACTTACATTCATCACGTTCATCAATCGAGCTGGTACTATGGTGTTTCCGTTTTTGTCGAAATACCTGAAAGAAGATTTGCATTTTTCGTATGAACAAGTGGGTTGGATTTTGACCTGTTTTGGATGCGGCTCCATGCTTGGCTCGTGGTTAGGCGGTAAATTATCGGATAAGATTGGATTTTACCCCATCATGATTTTTAGTTTGTTTACCAGTGGATTGGCATTTTTTGTCTTGCAGTTTATTACTTCTTTTATCGGACTTTGTATCAGTATTTTCGGAATTATGGTTATAGCCGACATGTTTCGCCCGGCTATGTTTGTGTCGCTAAGTGCTTATGCCAAACCCGAGAACAGAACTCGAGCCTTAACTTTGGTGCGCTTGGCTATTAATCTTGGGTTTGCTGCCGGACCCGCTTTGGGCGGATTGATCATTATGAATGTAGGGTATAAAGGATTGTTTTGGGTAGATGGTGCGACGTGCATTTTGGCGATTTCTATTTTTTGGATGTTGGTAAAAGAGCGAAAAAACCATTTGATTTCTAAAGAAGAAAAACAATTGATTGAAGCCGATAGAGTATCCGTGTTTAAAGACCGACCGTTCTGGATTTTCTTATTTTGTTGTGTGGTTACAGGCATTTTGTTTTTCCAAGTATTTACGACCATTCCGTTGTATCATCGAGAGCAATTCAATTTGACCGAATTCCAAACTGGCTTGTTGCTTACTATGAATGGTATTTTGGTTTTCTTTTTGGAAATGCCGATTGTGAGTTATGTAGAGCGCAAAAAAATCAATAAAGTCAAAATGGTTTCGTTAGGCTGTTTGATGATGGCCATCAGTTTGTTTTTGATGCTGATTAATACTTGGGTGGGAATTTTGGTTGTCATGATGGTATTCATGACTTTTGCCGAAATGTTTGCTTTTCCGTTTTCCAATTCGTTTGCGATGAGTCGCGCTCCCAAAGGACACGAAGGGCGTTATATGGCCATATTTACAATGAGTTACAGCATGGCGCACATCTTGAGTGCCAAAGTGGGAATGGGAATCATTGCTTGGCAAGGATACCAAACCAATTGGGCTTTTATGGGAACTTTAGGATTGATAGGTGTGGCCTCTGGGTATTGGGTCATTCGATTGGTGGCTCAAGAAAAGACACCACATAGAATTGTTGCAACTAACTTTAACCATCCTACTGAAGGTGGTGAACGAGAGATTTAAAGAATCGTTCTAGGGTTTGAAAGACACACTATACTTATATTTTAACGTCACTTTGAGTGATTTTAAGCAATACAATGAAGTAAAATTATATCGAGAAGATTTATTTTCAATAGTTCTCGATACATTTTATAAAAAGCTATCGCATTTTATAAAACACTCGAAATGACGGTGGTGGTAAATAATAAAATAGAGTTCTAAGACGTCACTTCGAGTGATTTTGCGTAATGCAATGGAGTAAAATGGTTTCGAGAAGCTTTAGTTTACAGTAGTTCTCGATACATTTTATAAAAAGCTAATCGCATTTTATAAAACACTCGAAATGACGGTAGTTCTATATATAATCGTATTGTTCTTATCAGTGAAATTCCTAATTCCTAATTTTTAATTCCTAATTAAACAAACCCTTTCCGTATTTCCATAAACGACTTATTGGTTCCTACCAATTCATCAATAATGACTTTGCGAAGAAGGTCGATATTGTCTTCTTTTAGGTATTTCGCCCAGGCGGTTTCTTCTAGTAAGGACCGTATTTGTTTTATAAGTTTGGTAGTTTCAGGTGCGGTGCGCAAAACCTTGTTCGAAGTAAACCCAGCACTTTGTTTGTGATTGAAATGCACCGTTGCGGTAGCATAATCAACTTCAATAAAATACAACTTCTCATAATCATTATCGGGATAAAAATCGCTCCAACGCGCAAAACCAACTTTAATTCTTTGAGAATTACTACTGGTTGGTACTAAGCGCCATTTGCAATTGGCAGCCCTGCCCCAATGGTTTGACATACGGTAAACACCTTCATTGGTAAAATAATAACTACTACCCGACTTGCTTTTGTAGTGCAATTGCAAGTTAACTAATGCCGAATTAGCCACTTCCTGAAAGATACAAAAGGTATATTTATGAAAATTGGTTTTGTTGTATGTTTTTACTGCCATAGCTTATTCTACAAGACTTTCGACAAAAATAATCAATTGAAATGGATAAGCTACTATTTTAGTAAACGTTAAATTTAGTTAAATAACTATAAAAATAGTTGTGTAACTAAAAATATAGTTATATGTTTGTTTTATCAAAATGAAATACTAAACGTATCATGCAAAAGTTGACCAACAAAGAAGAAGAAATCATGCACATTTTATGGAAGCTCAAAAAAGCTTTTGTAAAGGAAGTTATGGCAGAAATTACGGAAGAGCAACCTCATTACAACACCCTTTCTACTATTATTAGAAATTTAGAAGAAAAAGGATATGTAGATCATAATGCTTTTGGAAATACCCATCAATATTATCCGATTGTGGCAATTGAAGATTATAGAAAAGAGTTCATGAATACCGCTATTGAGAATTATTTTAATAATTCGTATAAAAATATGGTGTCCTTTTTTGCCGAAGAAGATAAAATCTCAGCAGACGAATTGCGCGAGATTTTGGAAATTATTGAGAATCGAAAATAGCCTATTGTAACCTAAAATAAGTACAACCATGCAAGACGTATTCACCTATCTTTTAAAATCGAGCGGATTGATGATTGCCTTCTTTCTGGCCTATCATCTACTGTTGCGTAAAGAAACTTTTTTTACGGCCAATCGTTGGTTTTTACTTACAGGTTTAATGACTTCTGCCCTATTACCACTATTTTTTATCAAAAAAATCAGGTATGTAGAACGTCCCAAGCTCACCATTGACGACATGATTGCCTTGTCGAGTCAAACGGCTACAAAGGTATCGAATGCTGTTCCTGTCAAAGAAAGTATTGATTGGATTCAAATAGCCGTTATAAGCTATGGAATTGTAGTAGCTATATTGTTTGTTAAGATTCTTCTGAATTTGTTTTCAGTCATGAAATTAGTACACGGTCAAAAGGTGCAAAAGGAAGACCGCTATGCCATTATCGATATCAATAAAGCCGTGGTACCTTTTTCATTCTTCAATTATATCGTATTCAATTCGCGTTTATATGCTGCCGAAGAACTTGAAAACATTATCTGTCACGAAAAAGTACACAGCAAACAAAAACATTCTTTAGATGTCTTACTGGCACATTTCTTTACCATTATTTTTTGGATCAATCCGATTGTTTGGTGGTATAAAAAAGCCGTAATACAAAATTTAGAATTCATTGCCGATCACCATGCCATCCAACAAATAGAAGACAAAAAAGCCTATCAAAAAACACTTTTAAAGGTAGTTTCTCATCAAAGCTGCTTACCCATTACCAATCATTTTTATCAATCATTAATCAAAAAACGAATCGTTATGTTAAACAAAAACCAATCCCACAGCAGCAATTCATGGAAATATGCTGCAGTACTTCCAGCTCTAATTGCCTTTGTATTTTTATTTCAAGTACGAGTAGTTGCACAAGAGAAAAAAGCAAAAACCACTTCTGATGCTGTCAAAGCAACAGCTATTGGCTATGTAACCAACAAAGATGCCACCAATGAAGAAATGAAAAACGACACCAAAACAGCCAAAGAGCAGTTGGGTTTAGATTACAAATTTTCGAACGTAAAAAGAAATGACAAAGGCGAAATTATTGCCATCAAAATTGAGTACAAAACTAAAGAAGGTAAATCGGGTAAAATAGAAGTCGATTCTGATGAACCCATTGAGCCTATTTATTTCAATGCCGAAGGAGATAAAATTGGCTTCACTAAAATGAATGCACCCAATTTTGCTCAAAACAATAATAGCTCGGATAAAACTATTTTTAGAGACATCAAAATCAATACGGCTAAAGAAAATGAAGATGTAAAAGGGACTCAAAATTCAATCATCATTATTAACGGTCAAAAATACGATGACGCTACTTTGAGAGATTTAGACCCCAATTTTATTCAAAAAATAGATGTGATTACCGACAAAGATGTCGTTAAAAAATATGATGAAAAAGACAAACATAGCGTCATTATGGTCACCACCAAAACCATTAAAGATTCTGAAAACATCACTGTTAGAGACAAACCTATAATATTCTCTAACGACAATGGAGATGACATTGTCATTACCGACAACTACAAATTGTTTAAAGTTCCGGGTAGTCCAAGCGTGTTGTTTTCTGAAAATGCTCCAGTATTGATTGTAAACGGAAACGTGCAAAGCAATCCGAAAGCCACTTTAGAAATTATGGACGTTAACAAAATCAAATCGGTGCGTATTTATGATGAAAACGACAAAGAATCAAAAGGAACGCCGATTAAAAAAGTGGTGATTACTACGAAATAAATTAAGGTAAAGACACACTGCAAAAGTTAAAAATTTGCAAAACATCATTTGGCAAAATAAATCTCTTTTTAAATTTGTTTAGAATTTTTAAACCTAATAATCATGTCAAGAAATAGAATCTTTATGAAGTATGCCGTGGCTGTAATGCTTTTATTTCAACTGCATACGTTGGCTCAAAGCGACAAATCGTTTTCATTATCAGAATCGGAAGATCACAGTAACGATATCGTCATGACTTGGAACAAAAACACACCCGAGTCGGAAATGAAAGACGACATCAAAGCTTTGTCTGAAAAGGGAATTACCATCAAATATTCGGGTGTAAAACGCAATGCTAATAACGAGATTACCGCTATTAAAGTAGCCTATGCAGACCGCAAGGGAAATAAAGGCAATTTGGAATACGACAACCAAAAACCCATTACCACTATCGTGTTTTACAAAGAAGGTGACGAAATAGGTTTTGGAGAATCAAATTCCACTAATAATGGTTTTGCAAGCAACGATTTCACGAACGGTTTTACCAATCCGCAAGACTTAATGAAGCAGTTTCAATTCAACAATGGTGGAGGCGATTCGAGATCGTTTAGCTTTAGTTTTCCCAATGACGGTGATGGTGGCATGAAATCCTCTAAGTCGCGCATCATGATTCAAAGAGACGATAGAAAACCTTTGGTAATAGAAGACGGAAAGATTATTGAAGGTGGCGATGATTATACTCCTGAAGAATTAGAAAAGATAAAAAACGAAAATAAAGTGGACTCTTTTGGATTCAACAACAACGGTCAGAAACAATTCGATTTTAGAAATCAGGATGGCTTAGACCAATATAAAAAGCAAATGGAGCAAATGCAATTGGAATTGAATAAAATGGCTCCGAATCTAAAAGGTACTGATGACACCCAATCGGAAATGGAGCAAGCCAAACAGGAAATGCTAAAAGCCAAAGAAGAAATGATTAAAGCGCGTGAAGAATTGGAAAAAACCAAGAAAGATTTAGAGAAAAGCAAACCTAAATTAAAAACACAAAAAACATAATAATCCCAAAAAGATCGTTCCAATAGAGCGGTCTTTTTTACTTTTGTAACAAATTAAAAACCCTATGTTTAAAGTTTTAGCTAAAATCAACAAACTCCTGCTTCCCAGTTTTACCAAGCAGCAATTGGACCTCACCAAAGCCAAAAAATGGCAATTGGCACTGATTGGGTATCGGTATTATGTTACTGTTAGAGCACTGGAGCAATAAAACACCTCAACACCTATTTTTTTAATAGGGAAAAAGCTGACTATCACGATACTATTTAAGTAACCACATATTTTTTGCTTTTTTATATCACTTTTGATTTGCAAATTACACATTTATACCTATATTTGCACCCGCATTAAGGCCTCGTGGCGCAACTGAATAGCGCACTTGATTACGGCTCAAGAGGTTACTGGTTTGAATCCAGTCGAGGTCACTCTTCAATCCCCAATCCCTTATAAATAAAGGCTTGGGGATTTTTTTTATTCATTTGTGCCCTTTTTGTGCCCATTTCTAATATCTTTACTAAGATATAAATTTCTCCTAATCAAACAAATAGAGAATTTAATTATTTATAATATTTGTTAGAGGATAAAAATCATTAAAAATAAATTCTAAGGGTATGCCTATTTTTACAAATAATTCAACCTTTCCTTTTCATAAATTCAATTTACTAGATAATAGAGAATTTGACTCTTATGATGATTTAAAAAATTTTGTTTTTGTTGATTTTCCAGAGTCAACAATGACATTTGAAAATCTTTTGATACATTCTATAAAGCAATTCGAAAATCAACATCTGTTTGAAATTATAACAATTTACTCGCTAAGAGCTATCTTTAATAAATCACATAAAAAAATTTCTTTAAAGGATGGAATAACATCTTCATCAATTTCAAATATTAATGACTTTCTTAAACTTTTAAATATGAGAATCGATTTAAATAAAATTAATGACTATCTAGAAGATTTAATTAATGAAAATAAAGGCATACAAGTATATAAGACAGCGCTGATTTCCGGCATAATAAGATTTACGTACAAATATCTGTATGTAAAATTTGCTAACTTAATATATTGCAATACCGAGGACGAATTTACTGAAGTATTAGATGTAATTAAATATATAAATAAATACACTCTTTACAAATCAAAGTTTGAAGAAGGAAAATGTGATTCATTTAATTACCATCCTATTAAAACTTTTTTACATAATTATAAAAAATCTTTTAATACTAAAGATGAAATCGAAATAGAAAGAATAAACAATGAAATGTTACTTTACTCAGATTTGAAAGATTCTGAAAAAATTTTAAATCAACTAATTGAAAAAAATATAATTTTTGATGATTCACTAAGTCAAACGAAACAAAATAGAACTTTACGTCCCTTTTTCATTCTAATCACAAGTGTTTTTTTTCATAGAGAATATATTAACTCAAAAAGTGATGATCATGAGGTAATCGAATATTTTAAAAAATTTCGCCTAAGGATGAAAAAATAGCCATACAAAAAAAAACAATATCAAATCGTCCTATTTTTTTTTAATGGTGTAAAAATTAGGACTTTTTCACTTTCTGATTATTTGTTGCTTTGCCATAAGAAAAACAAATAATTATGGAAACACAAATTCTACCTCCAAAATATCTCTCAAGATATGAAGCAGCAGCTCATCTTAAAGTCTCTGCTAAAACCATCGACCGTTTAATACGTGACAACCGAATTAAAGCTTTTAAACTTGGTAAAAGAGTCTTAATTCATTTTGACTCAATGACTGAGGAAAATATCAATGCTGTAAAACCAAAGTTTCAAAATAAAAGCTAATTTTTTATCTCAAAGCATATTAACAAACTTTAAATCATTTAAAAACTTTTCATCTATGAATAAAAATATAGAAACCCGAAAATGTTTGCATTCTGGGGAAGAATTCATTCCTAAAAGAAACAACCAAGTATTTGCTTCTAAAAAAAATAGAATCAACTATCATAATGCCATCAACAACAAATTACGAAACGAATTAAAGTCAACTAATAACCAACTAATAGTCAACTATAAAATTTGCATAGAATTATTAGATAAAAATAAATCTATAACTGTTCATAGAGAATTTTTGAAGGGAAAAGGCTTTGACTTCCGCTTCTTTACAAATATGGTTGAGAATAAAAGCAAAACAGCTTATACCTATGCCGTATATGATTTTTCATTTGAAAAAGTTGATGAAAACAACTATTTATTAACTAAGCTATGATAGATCCAGATTTAAACAATGTAAATCTAATTCCTGAAAGTAATTTAACTATGTTGGAAATAGAAAATGTTTCAAAAATTAAAGATGAAAATAAGTTTTTGAAGCGTTCAATTATTGTAATAATTATTGTTACCGCAATAGTTGCTATAAGAAAGTATTACAATAGCAAAAAAGAAAAATCAACTATTAAATAAGTCAAATCTAATAATTGAAAAAAAAACTTAAAATGATAAAAGAAAAAAACATCTACGAAAATGGTTTTGTCAAATTATCAAAAGCTATTTTAGATTGGCAATGGTATACTGAACCAAATGTGTTTAGGTTATACATTCATATCCAGTTAAAAGCAAATTTCAAGCAAAATAATTGGAGAGGAATTGAAATTAAAGTTGGTGAGTTCATTACCTCTGTTGAGAAGCTTCATGTTGAATTGAATCTTTCCGTTCAAAACATAAGAACGGCTCTAAAAAAATTAGAAAAGACAGGTTATATTAAGCTTAGACCAACAAGCCAATATTCATTAATAAAGCTTATAGATTCAGATGTTTTCATTGTTGAATATAATTATAACAACAAACACAATAGCAATCAAAAAACAAACGTGCAACAATCAAATAACAATCAAGTAACAACAACTAATAAAGAAAAGAAAGAAAAAACTATTAAAGAAGAAATAGAATTATTTCAAGCAGAGCTTGATAAATATAAAAATCAATATTCAAAAACAATTTTAGATTCTTTTTTTAATTATTGGACAGAAGAAAATAAGCAAACCGGGCGACCAAAATTTATTGAAGAAAAATTTTGGAATTTGAATACTAGACTTTCTAATTGGAAAACATTTATAAAAACTGATAACAAAAAATCATTTATAAAAAATAGAAATCATGAACAACTTTAAAGAAGTTTTAGAAAATTTTAAAAAATTAGATAACGAATCTGTAAATACTGATTTTCGATTGTTTTTAAAAGAAAATAAAATATTACTATCTCAAGACAATGTTAATGAGCTGTTTTTAATCATTTTCAAGAAAATGTTTAAAAAAGAATTTGAAATTAATGATGATTCTAATCAATACTTACAATTACTACTAAATTACTTTTGTGGAAATGAAGATTTTTATAATTCTCCTATTTTAATAAAAAATCTTAACAGCCCATCTCTAAATAAAGGATTATTAATTATTGGCAATTATGGCGTAGGTAAATCCAAAATCTTAAAAACATTTGAGGGGTTATTCACTACTTATTGTGAATTCAATAAAAGCTATTATTTTCGAATATATAATGTAATGGATGTTGTTAACACTTTTGAAACATTAGAAAATATTATGCAAAAAAATGATTTTTATAAAAAACATTCAAAAGGTTTCAAATGTTATGATGATGTCAAATCTGAACGAGATGCTTCAACTTATGGAAAAATTCCAATAATAAAAGATATTTTATTTTCAAGATATGAAAATGATACAAGAACAATATTCACTTGTAATTTCGATGAAAATTATCCTGATGATTATATAAAAGCAATAGAAGAATTTGGATCTAAATATGATGGAAGAATATATGATAGAATATTTGAAATGTTTAACATTGTAGTTGTCGGAGGAAAAAGTCTTAGAAACTAAATTCTATACCAGTTCTATTTTTTTAGTTTTCAACTTTGTATCTACATTTTTGATCGGAAAACCTTCTCTTCCTCCATCACTATCATTATTTTCAAATATAATGCAATAGCTGATTGAATCATTACCTTCTTCGATTAAATCAGTCAATCCTATGATGCTTAATATAACATTTGAACTATTAAATACTAATCCTAAATAGTGAGGATAATAAGTGTTATTTTCCTCATTGATCTTTAATTCAACTATATGTTCTTGGATTCTCCCTTGATTATCTAATAGCATCTTAAACTTCTTTGGTGATTTAAAATCTCCATGTGTTTCAAAATATTGCAGGGTTACAATTCCATTTTCTAGAAACTTGTTTATCTGAGTAGGAAAATTAAATTTTGAGCGAGCTACTACAATATCGAAAGATGCCATAAAAGTTTTTTGAGGTTTAAAAACAATAACAAATAAAGTGAATTAAAACGTATTAATAGATTTTAATACTTCTTAATACGTTTTAAAGTTCACGCTCTTGTTTACCTTTTTTGAGATTCCATCAATTGAAATAGTATTTTAACAATTGATTTATAAAATTTCATCAATTAAGTTTATTTATTTTTTCAAAATGCGGAAAACCGTAAAAAAAATACTTTGGTTGTTTTTACTTTTGAAAAAACACGTAAAACTACCTACTAAATTATTGTTAAAGATTTTTATTTTTGGTATGTTTGATATGTAACAATTTGTAACGATAATTATGGCTGACTTATTTAGAAAAAAATCATTTACAAAAAATGATGTTGAAAAAGATGATACTGGGGTTTCAATGCAAGAAGCCATAAAATTGTTAGACAATAGTAAATTTAAATCTGATTTTGAAAAGCATCTAAATTTGAATAATCTTAAAAAAGAATTCATTTCAATTCCTGGAGCTTCAAAATTGGTTAATACCATATTAGAAGTTGAGAAAAAATTTGAAAAGTATGATGTTGAAACATCTATTCAAAACATAAATATTTCATATAAAGAGAATTATAATTTTAGTTTTTCAAATATTGTTGATTTAGAGGCGCAAGCTTTTTTTGAGAGTGATGAATTTGTGGCAACTCCTATTTATTCATCTCATACAGATTTCTTTTCAGATTTATACAGTATGGATAGATATGCTAAGAAATTAATCGCTAATGGCCATAAAGATTTAGTGTTTTATAATTTCGATTATTTAAAAAAATTAAAACTTAATGAAATTGAAACAAATAAAGTTTACAGAATAATTCGTGATACAAATAATCAATACTATTTACGAGCTATAACATCTAGAAGATACTTTGATTATAATAATAGAATTGCAGCATTCATAGGTTTGATTACCCTTCATAATGAAATGAAAAGTTCAAAAACTAAATTTATTGTTCAAAAATGTGAATACAATGAATCCTACATAAGAATCTTTTTCAAAAGTAATAAATCAAATAACATAACAAAAGTTGGTAATTTCGATAATATTATTGAAGTCTCTAACGATGAAATAAAAAGAGAAGCACTAAGATTTAATTGCATTTATTCTTTAAATTTTGAAGGTCAATCAAGCAATGATATATTTTTTATAAAGCCTAAAAAAGCTAAATCAAGCATATTATCAATTAAGCATAGTCAATTACCGGTAACAGCTATAAATCAACTTGCCGAGTTGTCAAACTACACTGATGTTGAAAAAGAATTACTAGACGATATTAAAGAAATTGCAAAAATTAAGAAGCCAGATGAGATTAAGTTTTTAGTTAGGCAAAAAATTGATAAAGCAAAAACAAGCGATATAGCTAAATACAAGAAAAATTTACTTGATACAATGAGTAGTAAAGTTGATAGTATAGCAGAATTATTAGAGATGTTTAACAAATTAGATATGCTTACCGAAGATATTGATGCTAAAGAGTATTTGAGATATGTTGTTTATGAGGCTTTAGTTTATAGAAGGTGATTTTAATAAAAATATCAAATGTATATATCAGAATTAAAACTTTGGAATTTTAGAAAATATGGTAAGGGATTAAATGATTTAGACCTTGAAAATCCACATCTAACTGTGCCTTTTGAAAAAGGCATGAATATTCTAATTGGTGAAAATGATTCAGGAAAAACAGCCATCATAGATGCCATTAAATTAGTACTAAAAACACACGCATATGAATGGATAAAAGTTGAAAAGTCAGATTTTCATTCAAATACTGAAAAACTGAGAATTGAAATTCATTTTAAAGGAATTGCTGAGGATGAAGCCAAACATTTTATTGAATGGTTAGGTTGGGAGGATGAAGAAGTTGATGAACAAATAACTAAAAGACCTAAATTAATTTTAGTTTATCAAGCAGAATTCAAGGATAACCGAATTATACCATCTGATGTTAAAGCAGGTATGGATGGAACGGGTTTTCTTTTAAACGCTGAGGTTAGAGAGTATTTAAAATGTACTTATTTAAAAGCCTTGCGTGATGCAGATAGTGAATTAATGGCTAAAAAGAACTCTAGGCTATCTCAAATTTTACAAGAGCATAAGTTATTTAAAAAGAGAAAAGGTGATACCAGTAAACATCAATTAGAACGAATTTTTGAAGATGCAAATAGTTTAATTAAAAACTATTTTAATGATGATAATGAAAAGGTTGATGGTCAACAAAGTAATAAAAAACAAATTGCTGAACCTATCAACACATTTTTAAAAAATTTTATTGATGATAACTATATCTCAAAGTTTGATATAACAGAAGCAGAAATTAAAAGTATTCTTGAAAAAATTTCATTAGGTATTGATGGAAGGAAAAATTTAGGTTTAGGTACTATGAACCGATTGTTTATGGCTGCTGAATTATTGCATTTGAAAAAGGATAATTATGATGGTTTAAAGTTGTGTATAATTGAAGAATTAGAAGCTCATTTGCACCCTCAAGCTCAGATGAAAATTATTGAAACCTTGGATGGAGAGTCTAATAACGGCATTCAATTTATACTTACAACTCATAGCCCTAATATCGCTTCAAAAGTTGATTTAAAATCTTTAATAATTTGTAAAAACACTAATGTTTTTCCTTTAGGAGAAGATTATACTTATTTGGGTGAAAAAACGAAAAAAAGTAAATACGCAAATAGTTATAAATACCTTAAACGATTTTTAGATGTTACAAAATCAAATCTATTTTTTGCAAAAGGTGTAATTTTAGTGGAAGGTTGGTCAGAAGAATTATTAATACCTGAAATCGCAAAAAAAATGGATTGTGATTTAACTAAAAAAGAAGTTTCTATAGTAAATGTTGGTTCAACTGCATATCTTAATTTTGCCAAGGTTTTTTTGAGAAAAGAAAATAGTGATGAATTAAAAGTTCCCGTTTCAATTGTTACAGATTTAGATGAAAAAGAATATAAAAGGGAAGCTATTATTGAAGATGGAAAGCAAAAAGAGGTTGAAAAAGAGAAACAGTATTCATTTGTAAAACAAAATATTACTAATCATAACAAATTGGTTGAAGAAAAAGAAAATCAAATTTTAGATAAAAAAAGTGATTTTGTAAAACCTTTTGTCTCTAAACAATGGACTTTTGAATGGTGTATACTAAAATCAACAGTTTTGGGAGATTCATTCAAAGAGATTTTAAAAATAGTACATTCAACTACATTTGTTAATTGTAAAAAGGATGAAGATTGGGAAATAGGATTAGCAAAATTACTTCTAAATAATGGACTTGAAAAAACAGATCTTGCTTACCAACTAAGTGAAAAAATCAAAGTATCAAATTCCTTAAGTTTCAATGAGGATGATACTTTTTACTACATCGTTGATGCTATAAAACACGCTTGTAAAAATGGAAATTGAAAAATACATACCTCAAGCAGAAAAAATCTTTTTAGGAGAAGGAACTTTTAAAGATGACAGAAATGAGCGAATAGATTTTATTAAAAATTTGGAAACTTGTGACTTATTAGCCGTTCCAGGAAGTGGAAAAACTACCGCTTTGATAGCCAAATTATATTGTATCGCTCAAAATATGCCTTTTGAAGATGGTTCTGGAATTTTGGTATTAGCTCATACTAATAATGCTATTGACGAAATAGAAAAGAAACTAAAAAAACATTGCCCTCAACTTTTTGAATATCCCAATTTTGTGGGCACAATTCAGAGTTTTGTCAATAAATATTTAGCTATTCCGAATTATATATCACATTTCAAACAAAGACCGATAACTTTTGACACAGAAAGATATGATTACCAAATAAATAAATATTACTCAAATATTAAAAATTTAAGTTTAAAGAATTGGTTAGATAAAAAGCAGAATCCAATAAAGTTTTTATTCAATCTAAGATTTGACAATGATTATAACCTAATAAATGGATTAAATTCCAACAAAGAAGATTTTGAATTGAAAGACCAATCAAAACCAACATATAAAGGATTAAAATCATTTAAAGAAAATTTGATTAAAAATGGTTACTTACATTTTGATGATGGTTATTTTCTTGCGAATAAGTATTTGTTAAAATTTGAAACAATAAAATTAATTCTTCAAAAGCGCTTTAAATATGTTTTTATTGATGAAATGCAGGATTTAGAAAAGTATCAAATTAATATAATTGATGATATTTTTTTTTCAATATATTCTAAAACAATAATTCAAAGGATTGGAGACAAGAATCAATCGATATATAATATTGTAAAAGAAAACTGTGATTGGGAAACTCGCCAAGAGTTTGATTCACAAAAATATATAGATTTAAGTTTTCAAAATTCTTTACGATTGAATTCAAATGTAGCAGATCTAGTAGATAAATTAGTTTTAGAAAGACCTAAAAATTATAAAGTCGTTGGACAATTACAAGAATCAAATTTAAAACCTCATTTAATTGTCATTAATAGAGATATAACTGGAAATCAAATAAAGAATCTATTCATAGAATTAATTAAAAAGTATAACCTACATCATTGTAGTAAAAATGTAAAAAATGGATTTAAAATTATAAGTTGGAATACGGTTTGGAATAATGACGAAGAAAATATTGATAAAAAAACAAAACTTAAAAAATTGCGCCTAATTGATTTTTATGAGAATTATGAAAAAGAAAGTATAAATAAAAAAGGCGATCATAGTTGTTTAAAGGATTATTTATACCACTATGATAAAGATAAGAAAACGTTAGAATCAATTAGGAAATCTATTCTGAATAGTTTTACAAGGATTTTAGATTTAGAGGATATAAAGGATGAGAGAGAAAGAAGATATCGAAAATCTACTTTAATGCAATTCATTAAAAATCAAAGTGAAGATGATTACAATGACTTTAAAGCTAAATTATATTCTTGGTGTTTTAGAATTGTGGTTTATAAACAAAATGAAGAAGTTAATACAGAAATTGTATCTTTTGTTAAAAGTAAAGATTTTATAGGTTTAAATTGGCAAAATTTAGAAAATTATAAGCCAAAGATTATTTCAAAATCAAACCAATTTATAATTTCTAGTGATTTTCAATTAAAAGAACAAATGAATGAAGTTTCAAAGAAAAAAGAAGATATACAAATAGACTTAGCATCGGTTCACGCTGTTAAAGGGCAAACACATTGTGCAACTATGTATATTGAATCAGCATATCAAAGACCAACTTACGATACTCAAAAAATTATAAAACCAAAGGGTAAAGATAAATCTAATCCTTTGTTACTTGAGGAGCATAAATGCAAAGGGACATATGACAAGCAAGCATTAAAAATGATGTATGTAGGATTTTCAAGACCAACTCATTTATTATGTTTTGTAGTCTTAGAAGAAAATGTTAAAGACTATTTGGATAGTTTATGTCATACGAAAGGTGGGATTTGGGTGGTAGAAAATTTAACTGCTTCTTAGTTATATTAGGTTAATTGATAATAAGTTTAATTGATTAAAAAAAAATCAAATGAAAATAAGTATAAAGAATGATATTTCGTATTTAGAAATTGAAAAGGCATACAAGGATTTAAAGAAATCGTCAAATGTAGATTTATATATTCCTGCAAATATTACAGGCAAACAGCTTGGTATTTATACTGAAATAATACAACTAATAATTACTTGGAGTAGGTTAAGCACAGGAAAGCTTTACATTCATTATAATTCAACTACATTAGAGCTTGATGACAAAATAGACAAAATGTTTAATCGTTATTGGAATTTTGTTGCAGGTTGTATGGGATATAAAAACGGAATTTTTTTATTAGACCAAACAGATGTTTCTTCCAAAGTTGCAAATGTGATAAAAGAAAGAACTTCATTTTTAAAGACTAATGAGAATTGGAAAAAAGGAACTAATAGTTTTATTTCTTCAGTACAACATTCTGCTAATCCATATCCTTCAGCATTTTATTTTTCTAATGGAATATTAAAATCAAAAAAAGAAATTATTGAATTGTCAAAAAATATATTAATTGATATATCAAAAAACTATATTTCAAGCACTTCAACTTTTGTATTGGAACATTACGAAAAACTAATAGGAGAAATTATATTTGAACTTATAGAAAACACTCATTATTGGAGTCAAACAGATTATACAGGAAAAACTTTCCCAACAGGCTTTAGAGGTTTATTGTTTTCTTCTCATCAAGGAAATAAAGAAACATTATTATCAAACTGTAAAGATGATAAGCCAATGTTTGACTATATATCTAATTTGATTACTAATAATGAATCTAATAATGTTATTGTTGAAATTTCAGTATTTGATTCAGGAGCAGGATTGGCTAGCAAATGGAGTAAAAAAGAAGTTAAAGACTTTGATTCAAAAGAGGAGATTTACGAAAGTATTATTGATTGTTTAATTAAAAATAATACTAGCGATAAAACAAGTAGTTACGAACGAGGTTTCGGATTACATAATATGATGACATTATTAGGAGATAGAAAAGGGTATCTTAAATTAAGGACTAATGGATTAAAACTTTTTAGAGATTTTGATAAAAATCCTTTTAATGGTTATACAGAAAACAATCGTGAAAATTATAAATTAGATGATTGGCATAGTATTCAAAAGAAAACAATTCCTAGTTACAAAACAGAAGGGACAATGTTTTCAATTTTTTTACCAATCCAAATAAATTAATTTATGATAATCACTTCATTCAATCATTCAAATAAATTGCATTGGTGCATTGCAATATCTTCTTGTGATAATAATCTAGAACTAGAAACAGAAATAAAGTCATATCTTAATTTTAATTATACACCAGAGTTTATTCACTTTTTAAGACCTGATAATTCAGAAAATTATGAGATTAAAAAAGAAAGAATACCAAATTTCGAAAGTATAAAGATTACCGAATATAAGTACAATTCAGATGGTTCAATAGTTTATGTTTCAGATGGTAAAAATATTAAAGAAGATATTTATTCAGAACTTTCAAAATCTATTTGCACTCATTTTTTAGTTAAGTACGATTCAATATTAAAAGCAGGTTTAGAATCTTATTTTTTATTGCCATCAGGTGTTTACGCAACCCATTTTATCAGGATAGCTAATATTTTTAAAGAAAGTCAAGATATAAATGTTTTATCTATTTTTCTACTACCATATTTTAAAGATAATCCAGACATAATTTATTCAGATACTCCAACAATCTTTCCATTAATCTACTCTTGTATTTTATATAAAAACATTAATAAATCAGAGGTTTATAATCCAAGAGTTAAATTTTATTCTTCTAATCACGTTACAAAAGATGAAATAGAAAATATTGGAAATTCATTATTTATTGTATCTACTTCAATAAATGGTTCTTTGCCTAAAAAGTTGAATGATTTAGGAATTGATTGGTCAAAAATTGTTGTATTATTTGCTTTTGATAATAGTACAGTGAGTCGATATTCTATTATGAGTAAACAAAACTCAATAGAAATTTTAAGTACAGAGTTTGTCTCAAGAAAACCTGAAGAGTTTAAGAAACTATATCCTAACAGAACATTTGAAATTAAGTTTGAAGATGAACAATTTATCCCATCACCACCGACAGTTTCAAGGTTTAAAATAATATTAAAAGATGCTCCAGAGAATTTAAGTGATTTGATGTATAATTATTTAGATTATGATTTTGTTAGTTGTTATAAAGGTCAAAATTCTTTAGGAAAAACAAGAGACATCTATATTGATGTTAGTAAACTATTTATTGATATTGACAGAGAAAAATTAAATCATTTTGAAAAGAAAACAAAAAATTTAATTATTAATCAACTTCCAATCAATATTAAAAGTATAATATATGTTGATGATGCTGAATCAAAATACATAGCAGATAAGATACAAGAGTACTATCAAGTAGCCCATTCAAAAACTGTTGAATCAATTTTATACAAAGAATTAAAATTAGATGAGACATTTTCAGAACCATCTTGTTATTTAGTTTGTTCGTCTTGTATTTCAAATGGGAAAAAAATATCAGATGTAAGTAGAAAGCTGAGAACACAAGAACATTCACAAATTATTTATTTTAATGGATTTGTGCGTTGTATTGATGAAAAAGCATACTCTAATTTAATGAGTAACATCAAATATGGTAAATACAATGATTTTTCAACATATAGTTTTATTACAATTGACAAAATTTTGTTGCCTAATGAAGATAGCGATAGTATAAGTTGGGAGTTTGAAAAAGAATTGATAAATATACTATTAGAAGGATTTAATGTATTTGAAACAAAAACATTAATTAATGATAATACAAAAGAATATTTTCAGAATAGATATAATGAATTGAATAACAATATTGATGGTTTAATCAATAATGTTTATTTAAAAAAATCAAATGGAGATAGGTTAGTCCTTAATAAGAATTTTGCTTTCTTTAAATTTACAAATTGGAATCCTGAGGATATTCAACAATCGAAAGTTTATTTTTCTATATTATCAGTATTGCATAATTTTAGGATTAAAAAGAACATAAAGCAAACAATTTACGAACGACATATTTTCGATCCTGAAAACTTCAACAGATATAATGATGGAATAATACAAGCATCTTTTTTGAGAGCAGCTACAAATAAAGAATTGAATTATGAAATTGATAGCAATGCAAGTTCATTGATGTCTACAATAATAATAAGTTCAATAGATGATAATAACAACAAAGATACTGCACCTTATGAGTTCTTAATGGCAATATGTATAGGAAAATTAACTCTTCAAAAAAGTGATTTAATTTCAATTTACCGACTACATCAACATAATTCAGATAATATTATTGTAGTTTTATTACAGATTGTTTACTCAAAATTCATAAAGACTGAAATAAAGTTGAAATAACAGAATATTGGTTGGCTAGTTTTAGAGCTAATATTGAGGGATTGAAGTAACTCTTTGGGGATATTTATCTGCAAAAGCAGTTATCAACTGCATAATATATTGATTACTTGAATAACGTACCACATGTTCTTTTAATTCGTGTGGTTCATTAACAGCAAAATCTGAAGATAAATATCCCATTCCATAAAAGTGACCGTTTTCAATATAGACGATACTCTTTTCATCCTTGGCTCTTCCTTTGTCAATTATTGCAAAACTTTCTCTATTGGAAACTAAATATTGAAGAGCATTTTCTATTTTCTCATTATGTAAATCCATTTCAGGTAGCATTTCGACTTCTTTACTAATTGTTTGAGGAAGTTCTGGCATTCCGAAATTGCAAAAACGATTATCAATGCCAAATTGATCTCTTAGATGCATGAGACTATTTATTGCAATGTGTAAACTATTGAACGATTCAATGCAATTTTGCCCTTTGCTAAGTTTACCAACTGCTAAATAACGATAACCATTTCTGGCTTCATATTCATATAGTCCATAGTTGAACTCAAATCGTTTCAATGCTCTATTGTACACGGGCCATAACTTTTTTATTTCATTACATTCAAGAAGGAGTGCGATTAATTCAGTAGCACAAATTTCAAAGGAAATTCCATGAATATCTCTTAGAAAATTTTGTCGTTGTGAGTTGATATTATGACCGCTAAAATGAGATGAAACTCGCTTTTTAATGTTTATGGCTTTACCCACATAAATTACTTTTTTAAATTGATCATAAAAATAATACACTCCTATTTCTTCGGGTAAAGCATCAAAATCACTTGGAGGTAAATTGGGTGGCAAACGCTGATCTGTTGCTGTTTTTTTAATCATTGTTTCAATAACATTTGCCTCATCCCATTCTAATAATCTACTAAATAGTATGGCTGTTGCATCAGCATCACCTCCTGCTCTATGGGCATTTTCCAGAGTAATTCCCAAGGAATTACATAATCTTCCCAAACTGTAAGAAGGCAACCCAGGTTTGATTTTTCTAGCAGCACGAACAGTACATAACTTTCTTGCAGTCCATTTGAATCCTGACAATTCGAGCTCGTTTCTAACAAATGAATAATCGAAATTAACATTATGAGCCACAAAAATTCGATCTTTGAGTAATTCTAAAACTCTTTCTGAAACAAAATCAAAGATTGGTGCGCTACTAACCATTTCGTTAGTAATTCCTGTAAGCGCAAAAATAGCTGGCGGAATGTCTTTTTGTGGATTAACTAATGTTTCCCATCTATCAATAATCTTCTTTCCATCATGAATGATGATTGCAATTTCAGTAATGCGACTTCCGCTAGCATTTCCTCCTGTTGTTTCGATATCGACTATGGCGTATTCTTGTTTTTTCATTGCTTGTTTAACGTTACTCTCTTTATTATAGTATGATTTTGAACTCTAATTCATCTTTAGTCTTGGCAAATTAATTTCATGTTCTTGTGGATAAGGTTGACGTTGTGTACTACTTACATCCTCTTTTAAATTTTGTTGCGTTGTAAATGCTCTATCTTTAGAATTAGAATATCTGGGATCTACAATAAAAGGCATTTTAGCCATTTTGGAAATAGTAATTGTTGGAAAATGAAAATCAACTTCAACTTGACCTAATAACAAATAACAACCACCACCTTGAAATGGGTATTTTCTTAAACAATCGGCAAAATGCGCCGTATCAAAAAATGCTCCTTCAGCATCTATCCAAGTTCCAAAATACATTGTACCCATTTTAGTTGGTACTTGCTTTCTAGAAATTAAATAAGCCAGCATTTTAACCGTTTTCTTATGATATGACAATAAATCCTTAGTCAAAACATCACCTCGATATTTCGTTTGAAGCAAATCAAAAGGAGAACAAGAAACTGGAAATCCTAATAGTTCAATCTCATCAAATGCATCTTCATAATCGGAACGTTGTAAAACAGGCAATTTATATTCTTTGATGGGTTGTTGCAGTAAAGTCCAACTCCTATCTTCGGGTTTAAAATTTACCATTATCAATCGAGCCTTTACAAGTAATTGATTTTTGGATTGTCCTGTAAATCGAAAAGCACCAATAAAAATTAATGTTTGAATGCTTTCTATTCCAATGGGAACTCTATTTATAAAATCTTCCAGAGATAAATAAACTCCATTGGTTTCTCTTTCTTTAACAATAAACTGTGCGATTCTAGTTTCCAATCCTTCCAAATGGATAAATCCTAAAAATACTTCAACACCATACAAAGTAGTTTCATAATTGCTTTTGTTGACACAAGGATTGTTAATGTTTCCTCCAGACATTTTAGCTTCGTGAATATAAACTTCAGTTCGATAAAAGCCACCTTGATTATTGATTACAGCTACCATAAATTCAATTGGATAATACACCTTCAAATACAAACTCTGATAACTTTCTACAGCATAGGAAGCTGAATGAGCTTTACAAAAAGAATAGCCGGCAAAGGATTCAATTTGTCTATAAATTTCGGTGCTCAATTTCTCAGGATGACCTTTAGCTTTACAACATTCAAAAAAATGATCTTTTACTTTTTGCAATGCTGCTTTAGAACGTCCTTTTCCACTCATCGCTCGTCGTAAAATATCACCATCAGCAGCTGGCAAACCTCCATAATGCAAGGCAATTTTAATTACATCTTCTTGATAAACCATAATACCATACGTCTCTCCTAGTTGCTCTTTAAATACATCATGAAAGTATTCAAATTTGTCAGGGTTGTTATGCCTAAAAATATATTCCTTCATCATTCCCGATTGCGCCACACCTGGGCGAATTATTGAAGAAGCAGCAACCAAAGTAATGTAATCATTACATTTTAATCGTCTCAATAATCCACGCATCGCTGGACTCTCAATATAAAAACAACCAATGGTCTTTCCTATACTCAAATAAGTATTGGATAAAGACTCATTTTTTGAAATGGATGTATCTCTAATATTGACTTTTATACCTCTATTTTTCTCAATGAGTTTCACTGTATCATCAATATGTCCAATACCTCGCTGACTTAAAATATCAAATTTTTCAAACCCAATATCTTCTGCAACATGCATATCAAATAATACAATTGGAAATCCTTTTGGAGGCATTTCTAATACTGAAAAATTAGTTATAGGTTCTTCTGATATTATGATCCCACAAGAATGCATACTTCTTTGGTTTGGATATTTTTCTAGTAACATTCCGTACTCTTGGACCAATTTTACTATCTTATTTCCATCATGTAAACTCATCGGATTTTTTGCCAGAACATCCAATTCCTCTTTTGGTAAACCAAATACTTTACCCACTTCCCGAAAGATAGAACGATATTTAAACTCAACGTTTGTGCCACAAAAAGCTACATGTTCAGCACCATATCTATTAAAAATATATTCTAAAATAGTGTCGCGTTCTTTCCACGACCAATCTATATCAAAATCAGGAGGACTTTTACGATTTACGTTTAAGAACCGTTCAAAATACAAGTCTAATTCAATAGGGCAAATATCAGTGATACCAAGACAATAACTTACAATACTATTTGCACCACTACCCCTACCAATATGCAAAAATCCACAACTATTACTATATCGTATAATATCCCAAGTCATCAAAAAATAACCGCTAAATTTTAATTCATTAATAACTTTTAATTCTTTCTCTACACGTTGTTGTGCTAAAATATTGTTGTCTCCATAACGCCATTTCAAACCTTGCTTTGCTAAGTTTGTCAACAATGCTATATCACTTTCTTCACTATTAGTGTAGAATTTCTTATTTCTAGGAGTTTCAAATTCAAATTCGACATTGCATTTATCAATGACTTTTAAAGTGTTTTCAATAATTTCTGGGTAATCACTGAATTTTGCTGCTAATTCTTTTTCAGAAATCATTACTTCAGATGTTCTACAATAATCGCTTTGGGTTAATTTAGATAGAATGACATTATTATCAATAGCACGCAAAATTTTGTGCAAATTAAATTCCTTTTTAGTTCTAAAAGTCACAGGCTGTAGAATGACCATTTTAGAAATTTGAGCTTTTAAATTAGTATCATACAACTTGATTAATTGCTCAGAAGTTATACCTATAAACTCATTTTCAGCTAGTGTTTCTGGAATATTATCTATTGGGTAAATAAGTATTACATTTTCAAATTTTGGGGCAATTAATGGAAGTTCCGTTTGCTCAAAATTGTGTTTAGTACGAAGCCGATTCATTTCACCTACACCTTTAAAATTTGTTGCTATTCCAATGTATTTTAATTGGTTGTTGTCTCTGAATTCAATTCCTACTAAAGGTTTAATGTTTACACTTTTACACTCTTTAATAAACTCATAAATTCCTGTAACGGTATTGATATCAGTTAATGCCATCGCAGATATATTCAATTCCACTGCTTGTGCAATTAAATCTTCTAACGGAATGGTTCCGTAGCGTAGACTATGATAAGAATGACAATTAAGATGCATTTATAAATTATTTTTAAGTATTGTATCTGCTCTTCCTACTGCATTAAATCCGAATCGTTTTTTCATTTTATCAAGAGCTTCATAAAGCGATAACATTTCAACAGTATCTTCAAATAAATCTATTTGGTAAGTACCTCTAACTAATCCTTTGAAGGATACCCCTATCATTCTAAGTCGCATTCTTCTGTCATATAATTTATCAAATAATTCAATCACAGATTTTATTAAAACATGATCAGCTGAGGTATAAGAAACTCCAACTTGTTTAGTTTGTGTATCAAAATTGGCATATTTAATTTTAACCACAACTGTTGAAGTTAACCATTGCTCAGATCTCAATTGATAAGCTAACTTTTCAACCATTCCAACAAGAATTGATTTCATTACCGGAATATCAATTGTATCTTGTATAAAGGTTTGTTCGGTTGATAGTGATTTTCGCTCCTTGTATGGTTCTACAGGACTGTTGTCAATTCCGTTGGCTTTCCTCCACAACTCTACTCCATTTTTTCCAATCATTTGTTGAAGGATTTCTGGAGGCATTTCAGATAAGGTTTGAATGTTTCTAATTCCAATGCGAGTTAATAATTGAAAAGTAACTTCACCAACCATAGGTATCTTTTGTATTGATAAAGGATTTAAAAAAGGACGTACATTATTTTCTGATATTTCTAAATTACCTCTTGGTTTGCCTTCACCAGTGGCAATTTTGCAAACCGTTTTATTTACTGATAGTGCAAAACTTATGGGTAAACCCACTTCTTTCATAACTTTTTGAGCCAGCTCTTCAGTCCATTTATAGCATCCGTAAAACTTATCCATGCCCGTTATATCAAGATAATGTTCATCAATACTTGCCTTTTCAACTATGGGAGCTTTTTCTTCAATAACCTGAGTAACATTAGCAGAAAGTTTGGAATATAAATCCATATCACCACGGATAATTTTGGCTTGTGGACATAACTTAATCGCCATTCGAATGGGCATAGCTGAACGAACTCCAAACTTCCTAGCTTCATAAGAACATGAAGCCACAACTCCACGGTCTCCACCACCAATAATGAGTGGAATTCCATTTAAAGAACTGTTTGTGAGTCGTTCACAAGACACAAAGAAGGTATCCATGTCCATGTGTACAATTGCCCTAGTCATTTTATTATTGTATTTAAATTAAAAATTATTTTACAAAATTAGGACGAATACGCACAATTATATTTATATTTGTTGTGACAAATACTCACATTAACATATGTCACTATTTTCAGAAAACATAAAGTACCTTCGAATTAAAAAAGATGTATCACAACAAGTTATTGCTGATGGTATTGGAATTCCTAGACCTAGATATGCTAAATACGAAGATGGAAAAAACTTCCCACCACCAGAAACGCTACTAGCAATATCTAGATATTTTTCAATGAGTATTGATTTATTACTTTCTGTAGACGTCAGAAAAATACCAATTGGAGATTTATTGAAGTTAGAAAACAACAGATTATTACTTCCTATAACGGTAGATTCACATGGTAATAATTTAGTTGAAGTAGTTACTCAAAAAGCCAAAGCAGGCTATTTAAATGGTTATTCTGATCCTGAGTATATTGAATCATTACAACAAATCTCACTACCTTTTCTCGGGCCAGGCAAACACAGAGGTTTTCCAGTAGAAGGTGATTCTATGCCACCACACGAAGATGGTTCGATTATTATCGGTCGCTATATCGAAAAATTGGGTAATGTACTAGATGGCAAGACTTACATAGTGATTACAAAAGATAATGGTATCGTTTATAAACGTTTGAATAAAAATGGGAAAAATTCTTTAATGCTAAACTCTGATAATACTTTTTATGAGCCTTATGAAGTGAAAGCTTCCGACATTTTGGAGATTTGGGAATATGAGTGCAGTATAGGTCGAACAGATAAAAAAACTGATTTTTCAGCTGACAACTTAACTTCTTTAATGATGGAAATGCGTCAAGAATTACGTGAAGTTAAAGCTAAAATTAATACCTAAAATAGTTTTACAAAAATTAAACACTTTAAGTATAAGAAGAAAACAAAAAAATAACCATATCAAAAAAATGAATATTAAAAATTAGTTTTATTCAAGAACTCCTTGGTCTTAAGGACATCAAAATATGATTGCTATGCACCAATTTTATTGAAAAAAGCATAAGAAAAATAATAAGTCCACTAGAAAGTTTAATTTAAATTATTTTATACATTTGATTTAAACAAATATACACATTGCACATTTATAAATCGACTTTACTAAAACACTGAAAATAAACAATAAAAAAATAAATAACTGTAATAAGTTGTGCATATATACTATAGCAAAAATTGTATGATTTTAGAATAAAACAAGAAAAATTAAAAATTATGACGAAAATAGAATTTGATGAAGATTACGATGTTATAGATAGTGGGTCTATTATACATTATA
The DNA here is from genome assembly GCF_057809695.1 of Flavobacterium sp. FG139. Lineage (NCBI taxonomy): Bacteria > Pseudomonadati > Bacteroidota > Flavobacteriia > Flavobacteriales > Flavobacteriaceae > Flavobacterium > Flavobacterium sp. FG139. The sequence goes on along the minus strand of NZ_JBMDKL010000010.1, from coordinate 106,558 downwards.
ATATTACAAAACCTATTATATTAAAAATTGAAGAAGAAGATGGCACGCCCATAAAAGTTCGGTTTGAATTTAAGACAAGTAATGTTGATTCAAAAGGAGTTTATAATGGTAATCCAATTTTTACTCAAAATTATATAAATTTAAGTGAATTTGATTATGAGACATTATTAGTCAAAGTTAATTATATTGGTAAAGCTAATAATTTTGGTCCTACTGAATTTTTGGATTTAGGAACATTTAATGGTAGAACACTTTATTTTAATTTTAGAATTGATATTAATGAGGTTAGTGACTGTCCAATGATAAACTACACCTGGTTTGTAGGTAAATATGAAAACTTATGAAAGGATTAGATTTAAAAAACTTACCTAAGGATCCAGAAACTAGCCAAATGATAATTACTAAATCGTTTGAGCATGATTTTGCCGATAAAGAGCTTGGAACTCTTGGAAAATTTTTTGGCTCTGGAAATTCTATCAAGATGAATATTGCTGGACTTACAATATTTGTGCTTCTATTATCTGGAATTGGATACACCATAAGTATGTTAGCATGTGACACAAAAAATAATCCCAAGGCGATTGGAATTTTAGAATTTTGGGGAATAATAACACCTTTAATTACATTAGCTTTAGGTTTCATTTTTGGAAAAAAAGACAAGTAGTTTTCTATACAAAACAACTTCTGCTATCAGCCGTTTCAAGAAATGGTGAGGCATGGGATTTATTTGAAATCGGTAAGGTTTTTAATTTAAAGTTTTGTTTATATTTGTGAAGGATTGGTCTTGGTTCATCGCCACTTATTTAAGCCGTGAAACGTTAGTGTAAAGACTAAAACAAATTTAGTTAATAGATGAAAATACCAAACAGAAGAACATTAATCGACTCAAAAAAAATATTCACAATATCATTAATTACAATGATAATTACAATATTGAGTGTTTGGTTTTATGATATTGGAAAACATAAAACTGTTATTGAAAATTCTTTAATTTCAACCTCAATTCTTTCAATCGCTTTTTTCCTTTTTATATCAATTAGTTTGTATAATGGAACTAAACTTAAAGATAATCTTGGAAAATTCACTGACAAATTCGATTCCAAAAAATTAAATTTTTTAAAAGAAATTAATGCTGATCATGCTTTTGGAGATTCTATCCCAGAAATCGGTGATGGAATTATTGGAATAATTATGAGCATAATTTTATGGATTTTAGCAACTATAATTATTAGTTATCTCTTTTTTGCCCTTGGAACAATAATTTGGTTGTCTATTTTGATTTTTTTGGGAATGATATATTGGATTTTTTTTAGAGCATTAAGATTAATATTTAAAAAATCCTCAGAATGTAGCGGAAATGTCGAAAGAAGTATATTTTACGGATTAATGTACACTCTTTTATATAACTTTTGGATTTACGGAATAATAATATTGTCAAAGATTTATTAAAAAACAAAAAAAGTCATTCTGCTGTCAATGGTTTGCACCAATGGCGTGGCTCGGGATCTATCAGGATGAGGAAGTGAATATCTTTTTCTTTCAATTGCGTTTTTTCGTTCTAACTTTTCGGTATATTTATTTTCGTTAATGTCGAAAACCGGTACTCGGCTGAAGCGATATAAGGTTATAGGAAATCCTCTAAAAATGAACTTTACAATTTTATCTAATTATTCATGAATACAATAGCTCAAATTGAGAATGCCCTAAAAGCAATTAATCAAGCAACCTTTCAGACTTTAATAAACCATTTATTACACTTACAAGGTAACAAATTTATTAGTGCTCCTGGAGCTGTTGTTGGCAAAGAAAAAACCAGTAAAGGAACGCCAGATTCATTTTTTGTAAACGAAGATAAATACATTTTTGTTGAGTGTACAACTCAAGAAAGATTAGGGGAATCGAAAACTTTCTTTGAAAAACTATCAAAAGATGTTGACCATTGCTTTAAAGAAGCTGTAACAAAAATAGAAAAGAATAAAATAGAGAAAGTCATATTAGCCTGCAATGACAAAGTTAGTGTTAAAGAATACAATCTGCTAAATGAAAAAGTAAAATCTCTTAATCCAAATACAAAGTTTGAGATTTTCAATATCCAAAATTTGCCAATGATGATATTTGACATCCCTAAATTAGCTGATGAGTATCTGAATATTCAAATGGTAAAAGGAGATATATACACTTTGGATCAATTTCTTTTAAAAACAGAAAAGGGATTACAGCCATCGTTAACAAATGAATTCATAGGGAGAGAAGAAGAAATCAAAAATAGTATAGATGCTTTAAAGAAATATGACATTTTATTATTATCAGGTGGTGCAGGTGTAGGCAAATCTAAATTGGCGGTTAAGATTTTGGAGAAACTTTCAAAAGATGATTATGTTCCAATTGTTATCCAAAGTTCAGGAGTGTCCTTATGGGATGATTATCAGCATCTTTTTTCTGTGGGTAAACAACATGTAATTTTGTTTGATGATGCTAATAAATCAATTAATAACCTAAACTACTTGTTGAGCAAATTAGAAGATTCTAAATCCTATACTGTAAAATTGATTATTACATCAAGAGATTATGTGAAAAAGGAAGTATCTGTTAGCCTTTACAATTATCCATATAAAGAATTTAATATACCTGAATTTAAGGATGAAGAAATCGGTAAAATCATTGTAGCGGCTTTACCTAATCTTCAACATCATAACGATATAAAACGAAAAATAATTGACTTAGCCAAAGGAAATGCCAGAGTTGCCTTAATGGCTACCTATTCAGTAACTCCAGATTCAGAAACAAATTATTTGAGTAGTCCTGTACTACTTTATGAAAAGTACTTTAATAAGATATCTGAAGAAATAGGTATCTTTAACAATCCTATTATTCTCAAATCCCTTGCTATTGTTTCATTTTTTGGTGTTCTAGACAGAAATAATCAAGAATTACAAAAAACGCTTTCAATTAAATTTAGTATTGAATGGAATGAATTATGGAGTTCTATTATTGAACTTCACAATAATGAAATATTAGATGTCTATTCCAATGAAATAGTAAAAGTATCAGATCAGGTTTTGGCAACATATGCCTTTTATAAGTGCTTTATTGACAAGCAGTCTGCCGTTATCAATTATGCAGAGTGGATTACTACTTTTATAGAGAAGTTTTCAAATAGAATTCGAACAACACTAGTAGACGTTAATAACACATTTGCCTATCATCACGTGAAGGACTTGGTATTACCTCATTTGAATGAAGTGACAAAACATATAAATTCAGATGAAGAATTATATACTTTTTACAATCTGTTTTGGTTTTATAAAGGACGTGACTGTTTGCTGTATTTAAAAAAATGGATAGGAAGCCTTCCACAGGAAGAACAACCAGAGAAACTTACTTTTAGTTATGTGAATAATGATCATACAAGAGCCTCGAAGCATTTTGAACTTTTGAAAGATTTTTGGAACCATCCAAATGAATTACTCAAACCTTCACTTGAGCTCACATTAATTTTATTAAACAAGCAACCAAGTCGATTACCCGAAATATTAAAGTTTATCCACGAAGATTTTAAGTACAGATTAGATGACAGAGAGCACAGTTACATTAGACAAAATATGTTATTCGATATTTTGTTAGATGAAAATTTAAGTGGTATTGAAAAATCATTTGCAAATGGTATTTTCCTGAAATTATCAGAAGCTCTGTTTGGATGGCATTATACGCAGTTTACATCAGCCAAAGGACATAAATTTACAATTTACAACTTTGATCTATATAAATCAGATGAATTAATGAAATTAAGAGAACGAACTCTAAATCAAATATACCATTTGATTGATACTGAAAACGAACAAATTCAGAAAATACTGCATCAATATAGTTATCCTAGTGGAGAAATTGATAAGAGTATTTATGTAGATGAATTACCCCTTTTAAAAAAAATCATTTCTGAAAAGCTGGATAACAAACAATACTCACATTGCAAATTTGTAAGTGTACTTGCTAAACACTTAACAGAAGCTGGAACTAAATATCCTGAAAACTGGAATGCTTTTATTGATTCTGATATAAGAAAATTATCCAAATTTTTAAAGCCAAGCTGGGAATATAGAGAAGGGAAATCCATTGAAGAATCTGAATCGGAGAAAAGACAGGAGCTTAATGATTTTGTGAAGATAAATGATTGGGAGAGTTTAGAAAAGTTGCTTCTAAGTATTGATGATTTGTACAAACAGCAAAAAGACAATAATGGCTGGCATATAGAATGTGCCGTTACTGATATTTATGCTTCTATTGCAAGAAAAGATAAATATGAATTTGAAAACGCATTGCGATTATTCTTTAGTGGTAAAGTACTTCTCCCATTACAAACAACCGTTGTAAATGTAGCATTGTTAGAAAATATTATGACAGGACAGGAACTCCTGAGTATAATAAACGATTATGAATTTAAAGAACGACCTTATTGGGAATCTGTTCTTTTAACTATGTTGCCAAAGGACCAAATTAATGAAAGTTTCTTAGAATTACTACTAAATATTTTCAAAAACACGAATGACTACATTTATATACATAAAATGCTAGACTATGTTAAATATGAAACTGTATTTGACAGCTATAAAGGAAATAATAAAGAATTAGAAGATCATAACATTATCTCTTACATAACAAGCATTAGACTGAATAAAGCTCGGAAAACAAGCCGTGATTTTGGCTTTCATTTTTGTGCAGAGTGCTCCTCTTATTTTAATAACCACACTCAACTTTTAAAAAGTGCGTATTGGGCACAATACGAGATTGATTCTCATTTTGATTACGATGGCAAAGAGTTAAGGGCAATATTGGAGATCAACAGAACCTTTATTAATGAAAGTTTAAAAAATGATGTGATTGGTCTAGACTATTCTTCTAAAATTAAACTAAAAAACATTAATACTGATTGTATCTGGGACTATCCTGAATATGAAGAATTGATAGAAGATATATTAGTAACAATTTTAAATAAAGAGAAATATACATTATTTATTGACGATGATATTAATTCCATATTCAGATTTAGTAATACTGATGAAAATAGAGCAGAAAGAGTCAAAGCATTTATTTTTAAGTTAACGCAGAAGCATTCAAACAATAAAAAATTACTGTTAATGTTAGTTGAAGTTGTCTATAGCACTTACAGAGATTGGTTTATGGATTATTTTAAAGAGTTTCTCTTGCTGAATAAGGATATTGAAATTACAAAGCAAATTAGTTTTGGTAGATTTTCAAGCACAACCGGGAGCTGGGTTCCCGTTTATCAGAAAAAAATAGTATTTTATCAAGATATTCTAAGAATGATAAATACATTACCCAATATATTAGACTATTCTGAGCATATAGATTATTTCGAGCAAAGGATTATTTGGAAGAACAAAGACATTGAAAGAGAAGAGAAGCGAGATTTTATGGAAGAGTTTTATTAACTAAGACGACTTTTGCGATACCTTTTTATAAATACCTAATAAAATAAACACATAATCAATTCGAGAATTAATTAGATATTTTATTTTCGTTTTATTTCATAACATTATATAATAAAAACTACAACTCAAAAAGTTGTAGTTTTTACGTTTAATTTAGTCAAAAGTAAATATTGCTTTACTTTAAAATGTCAAATGATAAATTTTAAGTCATATACTACCTTTTTTCAAAAACAATGGCTTTTGCATCATTTACATCTATCATAAAACCTAATCCTTTAGAAGCGTTAAATTCAAGTGTAAACCCATTTGCTGTAAGATTTTTAACAGTTGCATTATCGAAAATTGGACCTGCTGACGTTATAAAGTTGTCAGGAAAAATATAGTAAGTACTAGACCCATTATCTTCAGAGCTAAGACAATCTTGATAATAATTGTAAGTAACTATTTTTCCATAATTAAATGCTTCTATATAATCAGTTTTTGTAGGGCACTGCCCTACAAAAGGCACAACAGATCCGTTAGTTCTAATAACTGATTTAAAATTCCACTTACCAGCTAAATTTTGATAAGTAAGAGGTAAAGAAGCTGGTGTACTATCTTCACTTTTACTGCATGAAACAATGAGAGAGAGTGATAATAAAATGATTATTTTTTTCATAGTTTAAGTTTTTATAATTTTAATTTATTAATCTAAATTGGTTGTGAAAGAACAAAAAAAATTAAGAAGTTCTTTAAAAAAATGAAGTGGACTATACTTAAGTTTTATATAGTCTTGACTAAATCAATCTTACCTAAAATCATATAAAAAAACATATTAAAATTGCTAAAAATATAAAAATTAGTGCATTAATAAATGAATAACTTGTTTTAAAAAATAAATGAATAACAATATTAGTTAAAATAAGAAAAATTGAAATCATAATCATAAAAACAGTTATTATAGACCATGGATAAATAACATCTTTAAAAATTAATTTATATATAAATACTGATAAATCATAAAATAAAATATTAAATAAAGAAAAGTAATATCCAAATAGCCATATAAATGTATTTATTATTAAATATGACATTGTAATTTTTATTTTATTAATTTCCATGATGAAACTGTTTTAGAGTTAATGTTGTAAAAACCATAATTACCTTTTATAATGAACGAATTAAATTTCAAACCATCTACATTCATTTGCGGCATATTAAAAGTTGTGATTTTGTAGCCTTTAAATGATTTAATGCCCCTATCATAATAATCTCCTGTTATAACTTTATTTGCCTCTATTATAATATAAGCATCATCTTCAATTCCTGCTAAATTTCCTTTCCAAGTTGGATGAACTTTAAATTTTGTAGGACTAACTTTTTCAATATTTTTTATTCCTTTAGAAGCATCTTCATCTAAGAAATTTAATGCTTCTCCAGAAATTGTATCACCAATTCCCATTGAATTTAGCTTTTTTCTAAGTGTATCTTCAACAGTACTAATTTTAGGCTTTTGTTGCTCATTACTACTATCATTTTGATGCATCAAATGATTAAATCCACTAACAATCAATCCAGTAACTGCACCTTGCCAAAAGTTTCCTCCACCTATTGCACTACCTGCTCCACCAACAATTGCACTAAAAGCTAATGTCCCTACAGCTCCAGTACCAGCTCCAATTCCCTTAAAAGCTAAAGTTGAGGAAGCAACACTACCGTCAGCATTGAATGTGTAACTACTTCCTCCTTGCCAAAAACTAGCTCCTATACTACTTAAAGCGCCTGAGGCGAAACCAGCCCAAAATTTACCACCTGTAGCAGCACTAAGTCCACCTTGAAAAACACCATGAGCTAATGCCGAAACAGTTGCTCTAGTATAAAAGTTTCCAATGGTTGAACAAGCTGTGCCAATACCAGCAGTCACAGCTATACTTACACCAGTAATCACAACATCTACTCCTACACGCCCCCAGTCAATAGGTTGATGTAATAGTAAACTAGAATAAATAGAGCCTACTAGTGGTATGCAACTTGCCAAAGTTGCGATATTAAAAACATTTCCTGTTACATCGGTATACTTCAATGGATTATTTACACAATAACCATATCTATTGTAATTTTGAGTATTGTAAGGATCTTGTATAAAATTATCTGCTTCCAAAAAGCGGTGCAAACTTGGATTATACAAGCGCGCATTCATATTGATTAAACCAACATCTTGCAAATGCTCGTGACCTGTATAACCTCTATCAAAGAACGTCATTTTAGCTAGCGTAACACCAGCACCATCTTGCACTTTAGTTACAAAACCCCAAGGATCAAAAGCACGTTTTTCTATTAACCCTCCAGTGGCATTTGTAATAGCTAAGATACTACTTTGATAATCTCTATGCAAATAAAAATAATTATATGTAGTTCCATCACTTTTCAACACCAATGGAGCATTATATGCCGAACCACCAATATATGTAAGAAATTCTACAGTGGTAGGAGATGTAGTGCTAGTAGTAGGGAAAACTGCGTTAATCTCCATACTACCATCTGCGCTGTAATAGCGTCTTTTGGTACGAGCTAATTTATCAGTTGCATTACTACCATAATACATTACACTTCTTTGTTCATTGTTACTGTAGCCAAAACTAATTTTAGTTAAATTAGATGTGCTACTAATTTGAACAGGTGCTTTAAAAGCATTATAATTAATACTTTGTACAAGACTGGAAGAAGTCGTAATAGGGTCATTTTGTGCGGCAACCACAGAGGTGTTTTGATAAGGTTTGTTTGCACTACCATAATTATAATATCCTACCCTATTGCTTGTAATTCGTCCACGGTCGTCATAATTTTGGATGTTTATGGATACATTATCAATTTGAAGATTATCAACATAAAATAGTGCGTTCGGTGCAACTGTTCCTCCACCATTACTACCTGATGGACTATCAATATCTACCACAAACTTTAAAGTTAACTTGGGGTTTGAAACAAAATTAGTTGATGTGTATTGCGCATCAAAAACACCGTTTTCTAAAGTACCTACAAGCACTTCATTTGTTGAGAGTGCATTGCTAGGATCGGTTTCAACCATCACTACATCAACAATAACATTTGGAGTTCCTGTTTTACCAGTAATAGTTGCTTTTATTCGTAATTTATTCCCCGTGGTTATATTTATACCAGTTAATGGACGTTGGGCATAACCATTATTCAAATTTGCTTTTAATGTACCTGTAACGTTACTGACTGAGCCTGTGCTACTAGTAATACTTTTCACAAAAACAAATGAATCGGTTGTGGTGTTAAAAGGCAGTGATAATAGTGTACTTGTATTACCTTCCCAAGAAATAAGTCTATCCAATGAATCATAAGCAAAGTTTTCTTGTTGGTCAAACAAACTATTGTAACGCGAAGTTAAATTACCTAATATAGGTTCAAATATTGTATTAAGTTTCATTACATCAGTCGTTCCTAATTTATGTTGAAATTGAGAAGCATATCCATATTGGTCAAAAGTATTAGTAATACTAATTCCGTTACCTAAAGAAGCAGTTAATATATTTCCTCTCTCGTCAATTGTATTAGCTTGCCATAGATTTGAGGAGGTTAAATTATCTTTAATTTGATTTTCTACACCATTATTTGAAGAATAATTGTGTTTTATAGCCTTAGTACTTGTTTTTCCAAAAGCTGTTGCAGAGTTTGTTTCAACATCTATTCTACTAAAAGAGTCAAAAGAAAATTGTTTTGTAAAAATTGCAGTTCCAGAAGGCAACAAATTTTGTGTTTCTACTGTTTTATATAATCTTCTTTGTGGGTCATAGGTGTATACAAAAGAGCTATTTCCATCGTTCGGATTTGTAACCGTCATCGAGTCTAACAATTTGCTAGTAGTGTTGTAAGCAAAGGTACTTACTATATTTGTAGCATCGGCAGTAGTTAATCCTTGTGTAGATTTAGAAAGAACTCTACCGGTTAAGCCGTCATAAGTATAGGTACTAATTCCTTTAGGAGTTCCTTCAGTTTTAGTTTCCCCATAAGCATTATAGCTATATGTATAAGTTCCTGATGAAGTATCAATTAGTTGTGTCTTTCTTCCCCAATTATCATACGACATAGTGGTTTTAATACCATCATAATCAGACTCTAAAAGATTAGCATTGGCATCATATTTAAAAGATATAGTACCTCCTGGTGAATCTGTTGTTGTAGTAACCTGTCCATTTGAATCAATAGTTTTTGACTTACTCATTACTGAATCATTAACAGTCACAGTCAATCCATTGTAAATGGTGTTTACTATTTTCCCAGTAAATGAAGTTACAGTAATAGGTCTGCTATAATCATCATAAGCATAAACAGTCCATTGAGATGGTGAGCTACCACTGAAAAAAGGTTCACTAACTCGATATTTTCTTCCAAAAGCATCATATTCAGTAGCAACATAAGTCAATGTACCGTTTAGGTTTTTACTTCCTTTTCGTATTTCTCGAGACAAAATATCCTGCTCTATAATAGAACCACTACCATCAGAAACTCCTGTTGCTGTTGTATTAGTTACAGATGTAGTGTAGACATTATTTATCCTACTATAAGCATAATTAGTTCTTAAATTCAAAATATCATCAGTTATACTAGTACGTTTTCCCCAATTATCATAGACACTTGTTGTAGTTTGATTGAAAGGGTTTTTAGCAACCAACACAGTACCGTATAGTGGATGGAAACTTACATTGGTGGTAACTAATAATTCTGGGTCTGTAACCGTACTTACAAATCTGTTGGTTGGGTCATAAGTATATGAAATCTTTCTAGCAATAACATCATTTACACCAGCAGTAGTTCCAGTGGCACTCACTTCCTTATCTTTTAATAATCCGTTCGAATAGTAACTCATGGTTTCAACCATGGTTATTGGGTCTAAAACTGTTGTACTTCCGTTTACATAAACATTATTGTAAATATGATATACATTACCATTAATATAATCCATGCTTTGTACCGATTTTTTAACGTCCCCATACGCTGATGTAGTAGTAGTTATTTTATTAGGACGCCCTATATAATAATTACTACCTGTTCCAAAACTAGGAACATCATATATTGTCTCTTTAATAGTAGATGATTGAAGAGTAGTACCTAAATAACTATTATTAGTAACTTTTGTGAGAAGATAATAGGAGTCATAACTATCATAAACTGTTTCTTTAACTACTCCTGTTAAATAATCAGTTGTTTTTTGGTTTTGTAACAATATAGAGTAAGGAATTACACCTTGAGCTGAGACCGTATAATTATTCTCTGATTTACTCAATATTCCGGTTGTTAAACTCAGTGGAAATGAAAAATTTGTTGTACTCGGAAACAAAGTATATGTTACTTTTGTAGCACCTCTTAATAGTGGATCAATTTCAGTTACAGTCCATACTTTTTTATCAGCAGGTGAGTTATACCAAGCACTTCGTGCCGATTTTTTAAATCCAATACTGCCAACTCCATCAAGTTGAACAAGGTAACCGTTGTATTTAAAATCTTGAAATTTTAAAATTCCTAAAGTGGTATTTGTTATTTTACTAACTAATTTATTACTTGGAATTTGTTTGATTTCTAATAAAGGATAGTCAACTGAATTGTTAGAAGAATAAAAATCAGAAGCAATACCCAAACCACCATTAAAAGTACTGCTTTGCATTGGTTTGTAAGTGATTTCATCAACAATAGCACCATTGGACTGAGTTACTTTTTTTAGTGAATTTTCAAACGTAACATCTTTTGTAAATTCAATATAGCTGATTAATTTAGCAAAACTACTACTGCCGTGATAACGAATCATTAACATATCACTCGACAATCCTTTATATTTAACATCTGCTACTAAAGGAATAGGATAACTATTATCATCACTTACATGATTTTGTGGTGAGTTATAATTATTATAAAAGCTAAGTGCACCAGCTTGATTATTACCTATATTGTTAACGTAAGAAGAAATAGTCCATCGTGAATTTCGATTTGTTGGGTCAAAAAAGCCACCCACGTCATAAACACCTACTGTAGCTTTTACTAAATCGGTTTTACCATCTTTATTAATATCAAGGGCGTAAAATAAATTAGTATCATCCCCTATTTGTTTAATATAATCTGTAATTATGTAAGATTGCTTTGTAAAAAAAGTCCCTCCAGTTGGACTAGGATTCCCATAATACACGTTCCATAGGTTACTATCAGTACATACAACTGCTGGAATTGTCGTAGTAACTCCATTATTTGTTACGGTATAAGCAGGACTTGGTATACAATTTCCGCCAGCTTGAGGTATCATTACATCTGGTTTTCCATCACCATTATAATCACCAAATAGCAAGGGTTTATCAGTAGCAAAACTGTCAAAAACACCTTGTCCAATAAGTTCCAATTCAATCCATGGAGCTGAATTAAGTTGTTTAAAACTTACTACCTTATAACTAGAGCCTGTTAAAACTAAAACATCTGCTTTTCCATCAGAATTAAAATCCATAACATACTTTTTGTCTCCATACAAATAAATATTTGGTGTTGGGATGGAACAATTTCCTGCAGTATTTACTAAATTAGAAACATTTGGATTTAAGTTCACTAATCTCACGTCATTATAAGTAGGATAGTAAACATGGGTCCATACACATGGGTTTGGATTTACGGGTTTACCAACTGTTGTTGGGGCAACTTGCCCATAAAAATCTTGTTCAAAATGAGAAAATATTAAAACTTCTGAAATTCCATCTCCATTAAAATCTCCTTCAAGATACTCATTACTGTGTTTAACTGTTGATGCTGGCATTGCAGCCAAAGGCTCTGCTTCACAGCCATTAAAATAAGTATTTGCATTATCAAATGGAACATTTTTAGTATAATCTAAAGCGACCGTATTAGAACTTATATTTAATTTATGAATTTTAAAAGCTATATTATCTATAGTTTCATCTGCATAAACAATTGATTGAGATTGATTTAGTTTATTATTTGTTAGTGTGGTTGCTGCAAATTTTTGCCTTGTTGGCGCTGAGAATGGAAGTATTGCACTACTTGTTGAGTTTGAAAATAAATTGGTATATAAGTTACTACTTTCAACAACATCCATTTTTCCATCGCCATCAAAATCTCCAGTTATTTGTGCACCATCATTTATGTTGTAGATATCTGTAGATATTGTTGTCATTTCATTGACAGAATCACTTGTAGCGTTATATTCAAATAAAACTGGATTTGCCTCTTCACCAGCACCATTATACTCCTGAACTTTTGTAACACGTTGATAACCCAATTGACTATCAGTAGTATGTGTAAAACGATATTCCTTAAACAAAGCACTATTGGTATAAACCTTTATATTATTTAATAATTCAGGCTTTTCAATTAACATTCCTTTGAAATAAGCTCTTTCAGTTCTATCAGCTGTAATGTATGTAAATTTGATATAATTTAATGGTGTGATATTACTATTTGTATTAGCACTGAATTGAATAGTATCAATACATAAGCTTTTGTTTAGAGGCTTGCTATAATTGTAGAGCATAAAGTTTCCATTTGCATCTTCGTATCTTACAATGTAGTAAGCAGATAAATCTGTTGCGTCCATACCACCATAATTTCCATACCATGATCTAGAACCATCTGGAGAAGTAACAATGAAATACATATTTGCTCCAGTACCCATTAATTGTATTTTGGAATTACTCTGTACCTCGGTTTCATATAGAGAACCATCCTGCCAGTAAGTAGACCCTGATTTTACAATAAGTCTTTGCCCATCAAGTGCTAATTTATCATTATCATCAAAGTCAACACCATCTCTAAATCCATCAACATCTTGACGAGTTGCAATTCTACTAATATTAGAAATACTACTTATATTCCAACCTTGTCCTGCAATACCGTTACTTTGTCCACTTGCATATACGACATTAATAGTTGGCCCAATATTATTTATACTTGGCGGCAAAGCAATAGGCAATAAATAGGTGGCTTGACCTGAGGCAGAAATTTCCAGTTTACCTTGTGTATCGTGATAATTTTGTGCTATTATAAAATTAGTAATAAATAATATACAAAGAGTCAAATGAAATTTAACACAGTTTAATTTAGTTTTACCAAATGGTTCTACTTTTATAGCAGTTTTTGTTTGCAAATGCAAACTTTTTGTTAATTGCAATTTCATATTAATTATTGTTTGATGATTTTAAAAGTTTTTTCTTCTCCATTTTTATATAAAAAAGCGACAAAATAGATGCCTTGAGGGTAGTTTTCAAAAGACAAAGTATAATTGTTAACATTATTTAACTCTTTATAGTCCTTAAGAAGAACGCCCTCGATATTAAAAATAGAGATAGTAGACAATGTGATTTCATCAATTGTCTGCCATTCCATATAAAGCTCACTTTTTACAGGATTCGGAAAGTATTTTACATCTTTGTAGATTGGATTATTTTGCAAACTTGAAGTAGAATCCATTTTGCTGGCAGCAACAATTTGAATTTCTACGTAAACAGCTATCTGATTTCCTGCTGCGTCATAACTAAAAAGTGTTTGTTGTCCAAAGGTTAAAGTTGTGACGAAAAAAAATAGTACTAAAATTTGTGATTTTTTCATTTTTTTAGAATTTAATTTTGTTGTCAGCAAATCTAAATTCAAGCATATTCATTAACAAACAATGCTTATCGAAATTCGGGAATTTCTAGCTTTAAAAAATAGTAAGGCACAAAATACCAGATTTTTTAATGCAATAAAAATTTAATAATTCAATAATTGATGATAAACATATAGCAGATAATATGGATTATTACTTTAGATTTATACAATAAGGAAAAACAATTTTGATGAAAAAAAGGAAAAACATTTAGAATTTAATAAATAAATCATATTATTGTTTATCAAATTAACTATTCAGTTTAGCCCTAAAACTGGTTAAAAATTAACTTTATGAGATTTATTAGATTTCTAAACCTACTACTTATCACTATTCCAATTTTAACTGTTGGGCAAAAACCAAATAAAGACTTAACTAAACTCAGTTATGATGAATTAAAAAATTACTATTTTAATCCAAAAACACCCAAGAAAGATTTAATTAATTATGCCAATGCATACTTAAGTAAAGGTAAAATTGAGAATAAAGAAGAACGAATTTCACGAGGATTTTATTTTAAAGCTCTTCTTTATTACGATATTGACCGCAAAAATGCTATAAAACTGTTAGACAGCGTCATAAAGTATTCAAAAAATGGTAATGACGCCTTTTTTCCAGCCGCAGCATATTGTGAAAAAGGAAATCTTTTGGTGAAAATGCATTTATTTAAAAATGCCTTAAATAATTTTAATAAAGGTGAGTCATATTCAAAAAATAATAATATTGATTATTACTATATAATCAGGGAAAACATTGCCATTACAAAATCAGAGAATTTAGGTGAAGTTAATGAAGCACTCAAAATTTATAAAGAATGTTATAAATATTATAAAACGAAAGATATTCATGATGAGAAATACTCATCTGCTTATTTGTCAATTATATTTGGTATTGCCGATGCATATAAATCATTAAAAAAAGTAGACTCATGCTCTTATTACAATAATGTAGGGTACAAGGAGTCTAAAACGACTCAAAATAAAAATTTTTTATCGCTTTTTATTTTGAATGAAGGGGCTAATCAAATTCTTAGAAAAAATTATAAAGCAACAATTGACAGCATTAATATTGCACTTCCTGAAATTATCAAAAACAAAAACACAATCAATGTAATTGCTTCATATTATTATTATGGAAAAGCCTATGAAGGTCTAAATAATAAAAAATTAGCTTTGACCTATTTCAAAAAAATAGATTCAATCTATCAATTAGACAAAAATATTATTACACCAGAATTTACAGATGGGTATAAGTTTTTAATATCATACTACAGAGGGAAAAATGATAGAGAAAATGAATTGAGATATATAACAAAATTCATGTCAATAGACAGTACATTAAATAAAAATTATAAAGAGTTAGATAAAGTACTGCAAAATGATTATGATATTCCTCACCTAATAAAAGACAAACAAGTATTAATAAATGATTTAGAAAATAAAAGACAATATTATTATTGGGCAATCATCCTTTTATTTAGCATTATTATATCACTAATTTTTAATCAAAGACGTTTAAACAAAATCTATAAAAAAAGATTTGAAAACTTAGTTTCGGAAAATTTTTCAAATCAAGTTCAAGAAGTATCAAAAACAATTGAAAATAAACAAATCAATATTATTGAAGATAAATCGATAGGTATATCTAGTGATATAATAGATCAAATTTTGGAAAAATTAAGTGAATTTGAATTAAAAAAAGAGTTTCTAAATTCAAACATAACCATTCAGTCACTAGCCGATTCCTTTAATACCAACACTAAGTATTTATCTAAAATAATAAATCATTATAAAGGTAAAACTTTCATCCAATATATGAATGATCTTCGAATTGATTACGCTATAGAGAATTTACATAATGATAGACGAGCCAGAAAATATACTATGCAAGCACTTTCTTTAGAATACGGATTTAATAATTCAGAATCTTTCAATACCGCATTTTATAAAAAAACTGGGATTAAGCCTAGCTTTTTCATAAAAGAACTAGAGAAAGTGTAATTTACAATGATTTAAATTTCAGCAAACTACGTTTAAAAAAAAGTCGAAATTCAGGAATTTCGATACAGAATTGTTTTTTTTTCATTTACAATTCGTCAAGACTATTAAATTTGATAACTTAATTTAAAAATTAAAAATTATGAACACAAAAAAAGAAAGTAAATTTTCATTAGACAAATTTGAAGTTGCTAAACTGAAAAATCCTAGAGTTATAACTGGTGGACTTGGTGATGGCGGCGTGATTGGTGGTACTGGAAATGCTGGTGCTAATTCTTCTGCTAAATGCGCAGAACCAACGCCTACACCGTAAGAGTTACTTTTATTGATTTTCAAAACTCTTACTTTTATTTACATTATTTAAGTAAGAGTTTTTTATAATTTAAACAAACTAAGAAATGCATAAATATTACATTTTCATAATAATCTTGTTTTCCATTAGCTGTAAATCTACAAAAGAGGTACAATCTAATCCAACAAATAATACACTTGGAAATACTTCAAAAAATTGGTATCAAAAAGATTTTACTTTAGATAATATTCCAGGTATTTCGCTTGAAAAATGGTACAATGAAAACACAAAAAAAGTTAAGAATAACATTATTATTGCTGTAATTGATACTCAAATAGATTTAGAGCATGAAGATTTAAAAGATCAAATTTGGACAAATCAAAAAGAGATTCCGAATAACAAAATTGATGATGACCAAAACGGTTATATTGATGATATAAATGGGTGGAATTATACAGGAACTATGAGTGGAAATTATGTTGTATGGACTAACTTCGAATATGTAAGAATATTAAAAAAGTGGGGGAATTATTTTGAAGGCAAAACAGAAGAACAAATAGATAAAAAAGATATAGTAAATTTCAAAGAATATCAAAGAGCCCTTAAAAAATATAAGAGTAATAAAAACTACTACTCTTTTTGGCTTAAATCAATGAAACACGATGTAGATGTGTATCCAATAGTTAAGGATACACTAAAATATTTTTTCCCTAAGGAGGATTATACTTATGAACAATTAGATAGTTTGTATAAAATTCATAAAATTAATGATAAAAGTTATAGAGAAAGACGTGATGACAATGATAAAGATTTAGGTGCGTTAATTTCGTATATGATGGGTAATATTGAAACAAATCAGAGAAAATTTGAAGAATTGAAAGATGTTGAAACTCAAGTAGACTCCATTGTAAACAAAAATCTTAGTTTAGATTATAATGATAGAGCACAAATTGGTGATAATCCCGATATTTTAGAAAAAGGTTATGGTTCAGATAAATTAAATCAAAAAATAACAGGTATTCGCAGCCTTAATGGACATAGCACTGAAGTCTCTGGAATAATTGCAGCAAATAGACAAAATACAATTGGTAGTAATGGATTCAGTAATAATATAAAAATAATGCCTCTTGCAATATCGGCTTCAGGTGATGAAAATGATAAAGATATCGCTTTGGCAATTTATTATGCTGTCGATAATGGTGCTAAAATAATTAATATGTCATCATACAAAGAATTTTCATTACACAAAAACTGGGTATTTGATGCATTAAAATATGCAGAAAAACATAATGTTTTATTTGTACATATTTCAGGTAACGACAGTGTTAATCTTGACAAAAGTCCTGTTTATCCTAATGATAATGATTATACCAGTGATACCGAACTTTGTAATAATTTTATAAATGTTGGAGCAACAACAAATAAGTTAGATGAAAAATTTGTGGCAACCTTTTCTAGTTATGGCAAAAAAAATGTAGACTTATTTGCTCCTGGAAGTGATATATATACTTTAGCACCTGATAATAAATATACTTATGATAATGGTACATCTTTAGCAGCTCCAATGGTTTCTGGAACAGCTGCCTTAATTTGGCTTCATTATCCTAATCTTACCGTACAGGAAGTAAAAAAAATCATTTTAGACTCCGGAACATCATATGATGTTGATGTATTAGTACCCGGAGGAGAAGGACAAAAATTGCCTTTTAAAGATTTATCTAAATCTGGTAAAGTCTTAAATGTTTACAATGCTATGAAAATGGCAAAAGAAATGAGTAAAAATAAAAAATAATGTCTCAATTTCATGTTTTCCCTTTTAACAGATACGTATTAAGGACACCTGCCTTTCCAATTAATAGTTATTTTGAGTTAATGGAAAATTATACAATTGAAAAGCTCATCAGATTTTATGAAGAACCTTTTTTAAAAGAAGCTATTCAAATTGCATCTCCTGAATTAATGAATATTTTGAATAAATGGGACTTTTTATCAGTAGAAAATAAAGAAGCATTAGAAATTACTTTGTTAAAATATTGTGCACGAATTTCTTCTCGTTGTACTCCATTTGGAATATTTGCTGGATGCTCCGTTGGCACATTTCAAAGTAATCTGTCCATGATCGGGCTAACAACAAAAGAACATTTTTCAAGAGTTACTCAATTTGACATGCATTTTTGGGTATCATTGTTGCAACATTTTTCTAAAAGAAAAGAAATAAATCATATACTGACGTATTATCCAAACAATTCTATTTATTCAATCGGAGATTACTTTAGATATAATGAATACAAATATGTCAAAACTCATAGAGAGCATAGTATAACAGCTTTGAAAAAGTCTGAATATCTAGAAACTGTATTTGAAAAAGCCAAACTAGGCATTACCATTGATGAAATGCTTTTGTTACTTGCAGAAAATGAAACCGAAAAAGAAGATGCTTTAGAGTTTATATATGACCTTATCAATTTTCAATTTTTAGTTAGTGAATTAGACGCTACTTTAACTGAAACAAATGAGTTTAAAAGAGTGTATTCAATTTTAAAGAAATCACCCTCTATCGACAATTTTCTTGAAATATTACAAACTATTGAAACTGAGCTTTCGGAGTTAGATAGTACAATAATTCCCTCTGAAAATAAATATAAAGAACTAAAAACGCTATTACTAAAAACAGGAGTTGAATACGATGAAAAATATTTATTTCAAACAGATTTGAACACATCAGCATTAACCAATAGCTTGAATAGTACTTTAAATATAAAAGTTAAAGCAGCACTATCATTTTTGAATTCCATTCAAGCATCTTATCAACCAAAAAATCAAAAAGCTTTTATAAATGCATTTGAAAAAAGATATGAAACTAAAGAAGTCCCACTTACAATAGCTTTAGATACTGAAATAGGAATTGGATACTTACAAAACACATTGATGAATGACACCAATCCTATTTTAGATAAATTCACTTTTAAAAACAATGAGAAGGCAGCACTTTTACAAAATTGGTCTCCAAATGACTTTATTTTGGAAGCAAAATTGCAAAATGCAAATGCAGAAAACAGCAATGTAATAATTCTTTCAGAAAGTGATTTTCCCGATTCAGATTCGGATTTTAATAATGTACCAGTTACATTTTCTGTTATGGTTGAGATCATAAAAAACGACAACCAAGAAACTGTTTACATAGATTCATCTGGGGATGTTAGTGCTGCAAAATTATTAGCTAGATTTTGCAATACAAATGAATCTATATATGATTTGACTAAAGAAATAATACAAAAAGAAGAATCCTTTTGTAAAGATAAGATATTGGCTGAGATAGTTCATATTCCCGAATCACGTACAGGGAATATTTTACGGAGACCAATATTAAGAGACTATGAAATTCCATATTTATGCAATTCAGCAGTAAAAAAAGAATTTCAGATAGAAGTTTCAGATCTAATGGTATCCGTAAAAAACAATCGAATTGTATTAAAATCAAAAAAGTTTGATAAAGAAGTAATACCATGTTTGTCAAATGCACATAATTATCATAAAAATTCGTTACCTATTTATCATTTTTTATGCGATTTACAATTACAAAATTTGAAACCAATCTATAGCTTCAGTTGGGGAGTACTTGAAGAACATTACAACTATTTTCCTAGAGTTATCTATAACGACGTCATACTATCAAAAGCGAAATGGAAAGTCACTAAAGTTGAAATAAAAGACTTCTACTCGCAATATGGGGTGAAACTATTTGAAAACTTTACAATGTGGAAGAATAGCAGAAATATACCAAAATATGTGAATTGGGTTCATTTTGATAATACTCTTTTACTCGATTTAGAAAAAGAAATTGGAATTCAATTATTTCTTAAATCAGTTAAAAATTTCGAAGAAATTATTTTGCAGGAGTTTTTAATTAATGAGGATTCAATTGTAAAAAACACCATTGGAGAATCGTTTACTAATCAAGTTATAATGTCATTTTATAAAGAAAAAGTTTATTAACTTATGAAAAGAGATTTTTGTATCGGTAGTGAATGGTTGTATTATAAAATATACACAGGTGTAAAAATAACGGATGTTATTTTGATTGAAAAGTTGTATCCAATAATTTCATCCCTAAAACAAAACTCTTTAATAGATAAATGGTTTTTCATTCGATATAAAGATAGCGATGAACATCTCAGATTAAGATTGCATTGCAATTCTGAAACTTCAGTTAGTAATGTTATCAGTTCGTTTTACCCAGTTTTTAATGAATTAATCGAATCGGATATTATTTGGAAATTACAAACCGATACCTATCAAAGAGAAATTGAACGGTATGGAGAAAATACCATTGTAGATTCTGAAAGTCTGTTTTATTTTGATAGCGAAATGATTGTCGAATATCTTGCAATTAAACCATCCTTTATAAAAGAAGAAACGCAACTCTTGTTTAGTTTTTTGACAATAGATAATTTTTTAAACTCTTTTTCATTAAATAATACCGACAAATTGGCTTTAATGAATGAATTGCAATTGTCATTCAAAAAAGAGTTTCAAGCAAATAAATTGTTAAAAAAGGAATTTGATAAACATTATAGAGAATTATTAAATGATGTTAATCGTTTTTTAACAAATAAAGCTGCTGAGGAATATTCGGAGCTTTATAGTGTTGTAAATCAAAAAAATGAAAAAATGAGTTTAATAATTCCATCCCTTGTTAATAAATTGAAGATTCCATTGTTTAACTTTTTACAGAGCCATATACACATGACAATTAATAGACAATATACTTCAAAACAAAGACAATATGAATGTCTGATTTATGACCATTTACACCGATATTATAAAACCGTTGAATTCAGACCAAATTATAACTAATTGAAAAAATTTCCAAATTACATACAAGCCGATTCCAAAGACTGTGGTGCTACTTGCTTAAAAATAATAGCAAAACATTATGGAAAGATATTCAATATACAAAAGCTTCGTGATTATAGCGAGACAAATCGAGAGGGAAGTAATTTGATGTTTTTAAGTAATGCTGCTGAAAAAATAGGGTTTCGTTCTTTAGGAATAAAAATCAATCTAACAAAATTAAATGAAGTTCCTTTGCCATGCATTTTACATTGGAACAAGAATCATTATGTAGTATTATATAAAATCAAGAAAAATGTCTTTTATATTTCTGACCCAGCACACGGATTAATTGAATATTCCAAAGAAGAATTTTTAAAATTTTGGATTGGAAACAATGCAAACGAAACAACGGAAGAAGGAATTGCATTACTTTTAGAACCAACCCTAAAATTTCATCAATCGGAATTTGAAAGTGACTACAGTAAAAAATTAGGTTTTTCTTTCCTTTTTAAATATGTCAAACCGTACAAGTCCTTTGTTATTCAATTAGTAATAGGACTTTTAGCTGGTAGTTTATTACAAATCATTGTGCCTTTTTTAACCCAAAGTATTGTTGATGTCGGAATACAAAATCAAAATATTCATTTCATTTATTTGGTGTTATTTGCACAGTTATTTTTATTTTTTGGCAGAACAGCATTAGAACTTATCCGGAGTTGGACATTATTGCATCTTTCCACCCGAATCAACATTTCACTCATTTCAGATTTTTTTATCAAATTAATGAACTTACCTATTTCATTTTTTGATGTTAGAATGACAGGCGACATCATGCAGCGTATTAACGACCATCACAGAATCGAAAGAATATTAACTACATCGTCCTTGAGTGTATTATTCTCTGCTATTAACATGATTATTTTGGGTGGTGTCTTGGCTTATTACAACTTAAAAATATTCACAGTTTTCTTTATTGGAAGTATTTTATACTTTGTTTGGGTGACATTATTTTTAAAAAAGCGTGCAACACTCGATTATAAGCGATTTTCTGAAGTATCTCAAGAACAAAGCAAAGTAATTGAACTTATCAATGGAATGCAAGAAATTAAATTGCACAACGCTGAGAAGCAAAAACGTTGGGGTTGGGAATATATTCAAGCTAGATTGTTTAAAGTATCAATGAAAGGGTTGGTACTCGAACAAACTCAAAGTATTGGTTCAAATTTTATTAATGAATTAAAAAATATTATCATTGTTTTTTTATCTGCAAAACTAGTTATTGATGGCGAAATAACTCTAGGTATGATGTTGGCAATTAGCAGTATTGTCGGTAGCTTAAATACTCCAGTTTTGATGTCAATAAATTTTATTAGAGAAGCACAGGATGCCAAAATATCATTAGCAAGATTATCTGAAATTCACGATAAAGAGGATGAAACCCAACAGGAACAAAACCAAACACACGATATACCACAGAATTCAGATATTCTAATTAAAGATTTATCTTTTAGGTATATTGGCTCTGATGTAAATGTTTTGAATAATCTAAATTTAACTATTCCTACCAATAAAATAACCGCTATTGTAGGAACTAGCGGAAGCGGTAAAACTACCTTAATGAAACTATTATTGAAGTTTTATGACCCTCAAAATGGGGTGATTAGTATTGGTAAAACTCCACTTAAAAACATAGCTCAAAAGACTTGGAGGAATCATGTTGGTGCTGTAATGCAAGAAGGGTTTATATTCAGTGACACCATTGCAAATAATATAGCCATTGGGGTTGATGTAATTGATAAAGAAAGATTAGTATATGCTTCTGATGTAGCCAATATAAAAGAGTTTATACAAGATTATCCATTAGGTTATAATACTAAAATTGGAATGGAAGGAGTTGGAATGAGTACAGGACAAAAACAACGTCTTTTAATTGCAAGGGCTGTATACAAAAATCCTGAAATGTTATTTTTTGATGAGGCTACCTCTGCCTTAGACGCAAATAATGAAAAGGAAATTATGGAGAAACTGGACGTTTTCTTTAAAAATAAAACAGTAGTAGTAATTGCTCATCGTTTAAGTACGGTTATGAATGCTGACCAAATTGTAGTTTTAGAGAAAGGTAAGATTGTTGAACTTGGAAATCACAAAGAGTTAGTAGATTTGAAAGGAAGTTATTTTAAGTTGGTCAAAAATCAATTGCAGTTAGGAAGTTAATAGTATGGAAGATAAAAACACCTCATTTGAACTTAGAAGCGAAGAAGTTCAAGAAATACTTACTCGTGTACCGCATTGGTTAATCCGATGGGGTTCTGTGGTTGTTTTTAGTATTATCCTGATGCTTTTTTTTGTTTCTTGGTTAGTAAAATATCCCGATATTGTTACTAGTAAAATTGTGATAACAACTAATGTACCACCTCAAAAATTAGTAGCTAAAACTATGGGGAAAATTGAAACAATTTTGATAAGAGATAAAGCCATTATTTTAAAAAATACTCCGATTGCAGTCATAGAAAATACAGCTAATTACAAAGATGTATTTTTATTGAAAAGTATTGTTGATACTTTTAGTATTGACAAAAATAGTTTCCCTTTTGATAAATTAAAATCTGCTCAATTGGGGGATATAGAAAGTAGTTTTGCTGTATTTCAAAAAGAGTGTTCGGTCAGTGAATTAAACAATAAATTACAGCCTTTTAAAGTCGAGGGAAAGGCTCAAAGTTATGAAGCCATTCAATTAAAAGAACGTTTAAGTTTATTACAATCACAAAAAAGTATTAACCAAAATGAACTAGAATTACAAAAAAGTGATTTAGATAGGTACGAAACACTTTTTAAAAAGGGAATTATTGCCTCACAAGAATTAGAAAAACATAAACTAACTTATTTACAAACGGAGCGGAATTACAAAAGTTTGCTCAGTTCTATATCACAAATTAAATCATCTTTGAATGATTTAAACAAGAATAGTAAAACAACTCAAATAAATGAAAACAAAGAGAATGTCAATTTAGAGCGTAATGTAATACAGGCTTTTTATGGACTTAAAAAAGCTATTAAGGATTGGGAACTAAATTATGTTTTTCGCTCATCAATTGATGGTAAAGTATCGTATTTACAACTTTGGGCAGAGAACCAAACCGTAAATTCAGGAGACAATGTTTTTGCCATTATTCCAACCAATGAAAATGAATTTATTGGCAAAGCAAAAGCTCCAGCAGAAAATTCGGGTAAAATTAAAGTAGGTCAAAAAGTAAATATTCGATTAGCTAATTATCCCGATAGAGAATTTGGTGTGGTACGAGGAACTATAAAAGCCATTTCTTTAACACCTGATAAAGATGGTAAAATTCTAATTGATGTTTCATTACCAAATGGATTAATAACATCTTATAAAAAACATATAGTATTCCAGCAGGAAATGAGCGGTTCCGCTGATATTGTTACAAAAGATTTGAGATTGATTGAACGTTTTTTATACCAGCTAAGGGATGGATATAAAAAATATTAATATGAAAATTTTATTTTCACATTAATATTTACTCTTTTAATCTAAAAGTATCTTTTTTAATTTGATGATAATTTTGTTTTTAATACATTTGATAAAATAAATTTTAAATAAATTGAATACATAAATATTATTCTTGTTTTACCATAAGCGTTAGCTATTAATCTTGTTACTCGAAATCGCCAATTTCATTATACTCAACAAAGAATTAATAAGTGAACGCTCACGTTGTGGCGTGGGCTTCTCTTTTCTTGTTGAGTGGGTGTTTGGCGATACCTGAGTGACGGTAAGAGTTTGTTCCCACGCTTTTGGTTTTTTTAATCAATTTTAAAAACTCTTTGGGACTGGGGTTAAACAAAAACTTTTATGAAAACACTATTTCAAAAATCAATCGCCCTTATTTGTCTTTTTACCATTTTTAGCTGTTCAAAAGATTCGCCAACTAATCAAACCTCTCCATGTCCACAAGGGTTTACAGGAGCAAATTGTACAACTAAAATAACTCCTTCAAAAATAAAAATTACAAGTATAGATATTACCAATTATCCAGTAGTTGATTATAACAATGGAAATATTGCTTGGGATGCAAATGAAGTTGGAAATGCCTCAAGACCAGATATGTTTTTTGCCTTATATCAAAATAGTAATTATGTTTATGTTCATAATTATGTATTTAATGATTCTGATCCAAGTTTAGCACATACTTTCACATTAATCAATCCAATTACTATAACGTCAATTAATGCTCCAATAATATTAGAATTAAGAGATTTCAATCAATCAAATAATACTTATGATATAATGGGAAATACTTTACCTTCTTTTATATATAATGCATCAGATCTAACATTTCCTTCAACAATAACACTCTCAAATACAAATCAATTTATTTCGGTAGTCTTACATCTATCTTACGAATGGTAAAACGATTTGTTCTTAACTTTAAAGCGAAGCATAATGCTTCGCTTTTGTTATTTTTCGATATTTTTTTATATTTTTTTAAACTTTGAATAATTTACTATCTAAAAAAAGCATGTTGAGAAATACGTTTAGCATTCTCCGCTTTTTCAACTTTCACGTAATTTGCAAATACCCTCTCCGATTTATGTCCACTAATAGCCATAATATCATGAATTGGCATTCCCGATTTGTAAGCGTTCGTACAAAAAGACCTTCTTGCAGTATGTGACGAAACTAGTTTATATTTTGGCATTACATGTTCAATTTCCTTCCCTCCTTCTGTTCTGGTTAAAGTATGACTTTGTGTGATCTTTGCTCTTTTACAAATAGCTTTTATGTGTTTATTGACAACTGTCTTGTGAGTGTATTCTGGGAGACTTCCTTGCCTTTTGTTGATAATATCAGTCACAATTGTATTCAATGGTATAATAACAGCATTAGACGTCTTTATTTGCTTTATGTGAAAATACTTAACACTATCTTCCGTGCGTATTACCTCAGTTTGTTTTCTAAGCAATCCTGATAAATCAGAAATCCGTAATCCAGTATAACATCCTATTAAAAAAATATCTCGAACAGTGTCAAGTAAATCATCTTTTAAATCCAATTCCTGAATCCTTTTAAGTTCTTCAACCGTAAGATATACATGATCTATTTCCTCAGTCATTTTAGTGAAATAATTTTTCTTATATTCACTATTGCTATGAATTCCTTCATCATAGGCAAATCCTAATATTGTTTTGAGTTTTTGTATAATTGTTCCAATGTAATTTTTAGAATAATTCTTTTCGGTTAAATACAATATATAATCATTGTAAAACTCCCGATTACAATCGTTAAATGAAAACCTCTTTAATTTTCTATTTGCAATGTACTCCTTTAATCTTGATAGTCCAGTTTTATAGGTTTTTAAGGTTCCAGTGGTCAATATCTTTTTGGTGTAGGGACTGTTGTTTTTAGAATAATAAACTAAAAACCATTCGTAATAATCAATTAAATTATGCTTTGGGGCAGTTGAGCTATTTGATATTTCAACTTTCTTACCAAAAGCTTCATTCATAATTTTTAGAGCCATCATTTCAGAAAGATCATTTTCATCAAATGACAAAATTGATTTATTGAATTTGATAAGTGATTCTGATAATTTCATGTTTATATCTGCTGCACCCAATACCGAAGAAGGTAATTTGAGACGTTCTTTTTTGGAATCCCATTCCTTCAAATTAAGAATGGTAAAACCTGTTGATGTTCTCAATCTAATGTTTCCATTTGAGTTTCTGTATTCAAAATTTATTGAATAACTTTTTGTACTTTTACGAAGATAAAATCTAATTTTCATCGGTTAACTTTTTTTAAAAAGATTACTATTGTAATATTAGATTTTGGTAAATTTTAATCAAAATTTTGTGACCGTTTTTGTGACCATTCTGAACCATTTGTGTCCATTTGTGTCCACTACAACAAAAAATCAATTATAAAAAAGCCTTTAAAAACGTCGAGTTGACGCTAAAATCATAAAAAAACATGACCTAAAAACCCTTCAGTCGAGGTCACTTAAGAATGAAAAGCTCTGACGAAAGTCAGGGCTTTTTTTGTATGACTTTTTAATGCTGAGCTCGCTCAGTAAATTAAAAAGGCATACAAAAAAGTTTTTTCAATCTCTGATTGAAAAAAAGGCTTTTCATTTCCACTACGCAGCTTTTCTGGAACAACGAAGTTAATCCAGTAGTACTAAAAACAAAATCTCTGATTGAAAAAGGCTTTTTATTTCCACTCCCGTAGTCTCATGAGGAGCATATTGTGGAACAACGAAGTTAATCCTGTATTACAAAAGATGAAATCTCTTGTTCTATTGTAGTTGGTGATTTTTTAAAAACACTATCGTTTGGAAGTCCATCATCTGCCTCATCACCCTCATTATTTTCAAAATTGATGGCATAACTAATGGCTTCTTTTTTTATTGTTTCACAATCTGTCCATCCAATAATTTTTATACTACTATCAATAGCGCTGATTCTTTTCCCAATATAATGAGACACATAACACTTGTTTTGCGCATCAATACGTAACGTTATAAGTTGTTCTTCTACTGTATCTTGATGGTCGATTATAATTTTGAAGGTGGTTGGCGATTGATAATCACCGTAGATTTCAAAAGAACGCAACACTACTGTACCTTCTCCCAGAAATGTATTCAATCTAACCGCCGAGTTGGTGGTGGTTCGTGCAATGATAATATCAAATGATGCCATAAATGAAAAATCATAAATATAACTATTATAAAGCTATTCAGACTTATTCAATCTGTATAATTTGCATTAGAGCTATACTATTTAACTAAAAATTAGGTTATAAGATAAGTTAGGAGTGGTACATTATCCCCTAAACTAATCATTAGTATTTCAGTAGTAACCAAATTCAAACCACCATGAAGCGTATACTTTTTATTACACTATTACTCTTTGCAGCAGCTGCAACAAATGCTCAAACTACAAATTCAAATGAAATTACTTCATCTGGAAGTGCCAAATCTAAAATTAAACCCGATATCGCTCGATTTGAAATTACAGTTCTAAAAGAAAATGAAATTGAAAAAGATGCCATCAAAGAACTGAACGAAGAGATTGAAAAAATCAAACTATTGCTAGCCAAAATAGGCTTTACTCCTTCTCAAATCAAAATTTCTACTTATAAAATTTCGAATGAAAACAAGTATTCTAATAATTCGAAGTCGTTTACAGCTACAAATACCTTGGTCGTTGAATTCAAAATTGACAATAAAGTCATCAATCAATTTTACCAAGAACTTCAAAATGGAAACTTTACCGATCTAGAAGTTGCCTTTGATTCTTATTTATCAGTAGATCTTGAAAAAGAATCGCGCAAAAAATTACTACAACTCGCCATTACTGATGCCAAATACAATGCCGAAAACATCGCTGCTGCCTTAGACCTGAAATTGGGAACTGTAAAACACGTTTCTAAAGAATTTGGAGAAATTCTTGGAGTAACTAATATGAAATTGGGTATGCCAAATATTAAAGCAGATGCACCTACTAGTGCTGGTCCGAAAACCTCATTTGACTCGTTTGAAATTGAAGAAATATAGCTGGAAGAAAGTATTGTAATTGTATTTGAAATTGCAAAAAAATAACTTCCAATGATACGTTAAATAGAACGCTTCAGAGCATTTTGGCAAACGCAAAAGGAAATCATTAGTAAAATACTATTAGTGTTAAAATTATTTCTGTAGCACAAGCCTATTTTAGAAACAAATTTTTACATTTGTGAATGTCGGTCTGGTTATTACCCAATAACTGACACGGCATTGTTGGTGAAGAAAATCTAATTTGTCTCGTTTATTGGTCATGAAAAAAATAGTCTCGCTTCTTTTTATCTTAGTTTCGATAGGTGCTTCTTCTCAAAATTTGGTTTCAGAAACCAATAAAAACAAAACGGCTTCCATAAGTCTAACCGAATTTGTGACCCGAATAAAAGCCCAAAATGAAGCACTCAAAAATGCCAAGAACATTAATGTGATGGTCAACGATTTACTGATTGAAAACGCCGACGAATACCTAATTGACCCCAAAAATGTAGCCAAAATGGAAGTTTTGGTATTAGAACCTAACGGCATGAACAGAGAAGCAACCCAACCCTCTATTATCATTTATACCAAAATTAAATAAGCTATCTTATAATTAATAAAAGCATCACAAGTAGGTCTTGTATAAGGTATTTTACATGAAAAAAATCAAAATTATAGGACTTAGCAGCATAATTCTTTTCATGATTTACCTATCTTTTTACCAAAAAGATGCAATCTCATTAGAAGGAAATTGGAGCGCTAAACGCATTGTTATTGATGGTAAATCTTTATACCCTACTGAAATTCATAACTATTTAGATTTCGAGGAAGAAATCCTAATAAACGATTGGAATAAATCCATCTCCTTACCTAATCCAAACAAGACCCTAAATATCAAATACGATATCATTATTCAAGGCAAAGACCGTTATCAAATTGAGTTAAAATCGAATATAACGACTTTGAATGGTACATTTCCACTCCAACTTGACACCCTGCATTTGGGTCCGTTAGCCTATGATGTTTATGCTACAATACAATCTAAAAACCTACTAATTTCTATGGTGCGCAAAGTACGGTTCCATAAATATGAACCCGAATTGCTAAATAAAAGAAGTATATAAATACTGATAGACAATACAAATCCGCTAGTTTGTTGCAATACAGTAAATAAAGCCATAATAACTAATGAAAAAAATCGCAATCCTACTTCTTATTTCGTTTGTCTCGGTTGGGTTTCTTCCTAAAACTAAAAGAGTTAATCGGTGTTCTAGTGATCTAACCCAATTGATCGATACCATCGAAAAAAACCAACAAATAGAACCTGCTGATACCGATACCCTTATTGTGGGTGACCTCAACAACGATTCGATTATTGATACCGCTTTTGTATACACACCACCCACCATTAAAGAACTCGACGACTCGGGTAAGTTGTTGTTTTTATTTGGTTGTGTAGACAACAATTGCTACAATAAAATTACTTTTTCGTGTGCGTTACCCGAACTCTACTTTGATGAATCGGTTTGGGGTAATCTCGAAAGCATAGGTGACATCAACCACGACGGTTATGCCGAATTGCTGTTTTCGCCCAATTGGTTTACGAGCTGTTGGGGACAACTTTATGTTTACAGTCTTAAAGGCAAACAATGGAACAAAATAACCAGTGTAACCTACAGAAGATGCGAAGACGAACCTTTGAAATCGCATGTAGTAAAAATCAAAAACCGCTATTATTTAAAAGGCATCCAATTGAAAGACGGCGATGACAAAGTGTATCAAGTGGCTATAAAATTGTAATGCTCGTTTTCCTAGTATTATTAAAATAGCTCCAAATGAGAAATATGATTTTGTGGCCCATTTCAGATGCAGTAGCAAGGAAACAAAAATTAAATTGGGGTTCGACTTCTATTCGGTTGAAAAATCGTTCGACGTAACAACTAAAAATTTAGAAGCCCTAACTATTTTTAATCGACCAAAAGACAAGCAGACCATCATTTGGGCGGAAGAAAAGACAATTGAATAACGTCACTTCGAGTGATTTTACGCAATGCAATGAAGCAAAATGGTTTCGAGAAGTTTAGTTTTCAGTAGTTCTCGATACATTTTATAAAAAGCTAATCGCATTTTATAAAACACTCTAAATGACGGTAGTGCTAGATAATGAAAATGTCCTTCCAACGCGTCACTTCGAGTGGTTTTGCGCAATGCAATGGAGTAAAATTGTATCGAGAAGCATCCACCCCAGCGTCACTTCGAGTGATTTTACGCAATGCAATGGAGTGAAATCGTATCGAGAAGAATTCATAAGGCATTATTAGTTTCTTTCATATATTTGAAATCAATTACCATTCCTCTATAATAAACACAATCAACTGATTTTGGAACGAAACATACTACTTCGCATGCTAACCTTTACCCTGTTTCTATCAGGGTTTATTCTGCTCGACTTGGGAATTCCGGGAACTGAAAGCGATGTAAACCAATTAAGCTCTTTTTACAGTGGTTCAGCCAATACTGGAACGTCTAGAAGACCCATTATAGAAACCCGAGGCAAAATTGAATTGGTAGACGGTCAAGATTACCCTATTGGAAAACTACCCGATAAAGACTATGCTAAAGGAAGCAAAATTATATTGGTTCGTGCCGTCATTTCAAATAATATCAATGAAATTCGAATCTGGGATAAAGGTTGGAAAACACTAAAAGTTGGTGTGTTCGCCAACACGTTTCTATTTGTTTTAGTGATGCTGTCCCTTTTACTTTCGGTGGTGACTATTTTTTATAACCCTAAAGCACTACAGATTGCTAGTATTGCTGCTATGTTTTTTATGGCGGTCATTTCAATGGTTTATTTTTGTTATTTTTAGAATGGGGTGTTGAGGCTAGGTACCAAGACTCTTTTTTCTATTCTCTTGCCTCTTGCCTCTTGTTTCTATCATCTTGACTCTTGCTTCTATTCTCTTTCTTCTTCATTTTTTCGCAAAAACTCTAAGGAACATAAATAAAAAATGTAAAATATAAATTCATTAGTAACGAAAGATAATTTTTTGCTTTTAATCATGGCTCTCAAAACAAAAAATAACTTCAATACGGTTTCCCATAAAATAGATTGAAACAAAATATTATTTTTGTAAAAAAACACCTAAAACTACCTATGAAATAAAGTTGGACACCTTATATTTTTTCAATAGATTTATCAAATACAAAATAAATACAATTATATTATTAAATGGCAATTAAGAAATCAGAATTATACAGCTCATTATGGGCAAGTTGTGATGAATTACGTGGTGGAATGGACGCCTCTCAATATAAAGATTATGTGCTGACTTTACTCTTTGTAAAATACGTTTCCGATAAATATGGCAATCAAAAAGACAGTTTGATTGAAGTTCCTCAAGGTGCTTCTTTTGAAGATATGATTGCGCTGAAAGGAAAATCAGATATTGGAGAACAAATCAATAAAAAAATATTAAAACCTCTTTTTGCGGCTAATGGATTGGAAGGTTCTATTGAATTGGTCGATTTTGATGATGATGACAAATTGGGTAGCGGTAAAGAAAAAATAGATTTACTGACTAACCTTATTGCAATTTTTGAAAACCCAGCATTAAACTTTAAAAACAACCGTGCCGAAGATGATGATATTCTAGGTGATGCCTACGAATTTTTAATGCGTCACTTTGCAACTGAAAGCGGAAAAAGTAAAGGGCAATTCTATACACCTTCAGAAGTATCGCGTATTTTAGCCAAAGTAATCAGTGTCGAAAAAGCCGATAAACCCTCATTTACAGTATATGATCCAACATGTGGTTCAGGTTCGTTGTTACTTAAAGTGGTGGATGAATCTAAAAAAGGGTTGACCATTTACGGACAAGAAAAAGACATTGCTACCAAAGGTTTAGCGGTGATGAACATGTGGTTGCATGGTCATCCCGAAGCTGAAATAGCCGGTAAAAATACTATTGCCGACCCTCAACATAAAGCTGATGGTAAGTTAAAACGATTTGATTATGTAGTCGCAAATCCACCCTTTTCGGTAAAGAATTGGAGCAATGGAATTTCTCCTATGGATGACGAATACAACCGTTTTAGAGGTTATGGTATTCCACCTGATAAAAATGGTGATTATGCTTTTTTACTTCATATTATTGCCTCGTTGAATAGTACTGGAAAAGGTGCTATTATTTTGCCTCACGGTGTATTGTTTCGTGGTAATGCCGAAGCCGATATTAGAAAAAACATCATTGAACGCAAACTGATTAAAGGTATTATTGGTTTGCCAGCCAACTTGTTTTATGGCACTGGAATTCCGGCTTGTATTATTGTAATTGACAAAGAAGAAACCGAAATCCGCAAAGGTATATTTATGATTGATGCTTCTAAAGGTTTTATGAAAGATGGAAATAAAAACCGTTTGCGTGAGCAAGACATTCATAAGATTGTAGATGTATTTAACAACCAACGTAAAGTAGAAAAATTTGCTCGTTTTGTACCTTTTGAAGAAATAGAAAAAAACGAATACAACCTCAACATACCGCGTTATATTGATACTCAAGAAAGCGAAGACATTCAAGATTTGTTTGCCCATTTGAATGGTGGTATTCCTGAACGTGATGTAGATGATTTAAAAGCTTTTTGGGAAGTTTACCCTACACTACAAAAAGATTTATTCAAACCATTTTCTAAAAACTATTTGCAATTAACGGTTGCTCCTACAGATATAAAAGAAACTATTTTCTCGCATGCTGAATTTAAAAATTACAGCACTTTATTAGAAAAAACATACGACAGTTGGAAAACTAAAATATATTCGTCATTAACCGATATTAGCAATACAACAGCACCCAAAAAATTCATTCATGCGCTTTCGGAAGCGTTATTACAAGAATATGAAGGCAAAGCTTTGGTAGACAATTATAACATTTACCAACATTTGATGGATTATTGGAACGAAACCATGAAAGACGATGTGTATTTGGTGGTAGAAGACGGTTGGACTGCTAAAGTGCGTCGCATTATTGAAAAAAACAACAAAGGCAAAGAAATTGACAAAGGTTGGATTTGCGATTTGATACCTAAAGAATTGATAGTAAACAAGTACTTAACCCGTGAACAATTGGCGGTACAAGTAAATCAAACCGAATTGGAATTATTGCAAATTGAATTGAACGAACTAGAAGAAGAACACACTGGCGAAGAAGGTTTATTGGCTGATGCGACCAACGACA
Source organism: Flavobacterium sp. FG139 (assembly GCF_057809695.1). Lineage (NCBI taxonomy): Bacteria > Pseudomonadati > Bacteroidota > Flavobacteriia > Flavobacteriales > Flavobacteriaceae > Flavobacterium > Flavobacterium sp. FG139. Next base: position 72,555 of record NZ_JBMDKL010000010.1, on the reverse strand, counting down.
ATAACAAAATTACCAAAGCCACTGCCACCAAACGTTTGAAAGAAATTAAAAACGACAAGACTGAAAAAGAAGATATTGCTTTGTTAGAAAAAGTATTGGCATTATTTGAAAAAGAAGCCAAAGCCAAAAAAGAATTAAAAACCTTAGAAGAACAATTAGACCAATTGACCTTACAACAATTTGAAAAACTAACCGCCGATGAAGTAAAAACATTAGTAGTTGATGACAAATGGCTTACTACCATAAAAGCCAACATACAAACCGAAATTGACGCTATAAGCCAACGTTTAACAAGTAGAGTTAAAGAATTAGCCGAACGCTATGCCACTACTTTGGTAGCTTTAAACCAAAGCACCCAAACCCAAGAAGAAAAAGTATTGCAACATTTACAAAAAATGGGATTGGCATGGAAGTAAAAGTAGGATATAAACAAACAGAAATTGGAGTTATTCCTGAGGATTGGGAAGTTACTACTTTTGAAAATATTGCGGATAAAACTAAAAAGTGGAGTATTACGGGTGGTCCATTTGGTTCTAATTTAAAAACAAGTGATTACACTAATGATGGTGTTCAGATAATTCAATTACAAAACATTGGTGATGGTTCTTTTATTAATGAAAGTCAAGTTTACACTTCAAAAGAAAAAGCAAATCAATTATTGAGTTGCAACATTTATCCTGGTGAAATTATCCTTTCAAAAATGGGTGACCCTGTTGCTAGATGTTGTTTTATTCCAAATACGGCAGAACGTTTTTTGATGGCATCAGATGGTATTAAGTTAATAGTAAATGAAAAAAAATTCAACAAGAGATTTGTTCATGAATATATTAATTCTAAATATTTTAGATTAAGAGCATTTGACATTAGTACTGGCTCTACTCGATTAAGAATTGGTTTACCAAATTTAAAAAGTCTTTCATTCATAAAACCACCTCTCCAAGAACAAACAGCAATAGCTAATGCCTTATCTGACAGCGATACTTGGATAAACAGTTTAGAACAACTACTAACAAAAAAACGCCAAATCAAACAAGGTGCTATGCAGGAGTTGTTGCAACCTAAAGAAGGTTGGGAAATTAAGAAATTGGGGGAGGTTTCAAAAATATATACAGGAAAAAAAAATAATCAAGATAAAATTGAAAATGGATTATATCCATTTTTTGTTCGTTCACAAACAATTGAAAGAATTAATTCTTATTCATTTGATGGAGAAGCAATATTAATTCCTGGCGAAGGAAACATTGGGAAAATTTTTCACTACATAAATGGAAAATTTGATTTTCACCAAAGAGTATATAAAATAAGTAATTTCAGCTCAGGATTTTTTGGAAAATATATTTATAGATATATCTCTGAATTTTTTGGTAAACATGCAATGGAAAATTCTGTAAAAGCGACAGTTGATTCATTAAGGTTGCCAACATTTGAAAATTTTGAAATTCCATTCCCACCAACATTTGAAGAACAAACCCGCATCGCTACTATTTTAAGCGATATGGATGAAGAAATAGCCCAATTAGAAACCAAGTTAGCCAAAGCCAAGCAAATCAAACAAGGCATGATGCAGGAGTTGTTGACTGGGAGGATTAGGCTGGTGTAGAAGATTTTGTAATAGTAAAATACAATCAATAATGAATAAAGACACTTTAGGAAATATAGCTACTACTGATAATTCAAATGAAAACATTCTTTTCATTATAGTGATTATTGTTGTTTGTATTCTATTGTATGTAATATTGAGACCAAAAACACCAAAAGAAGTTGAGAATGATGAAATAAAAATAGTATCTGAAACTAATGAAAAAAAACCTCTAGTTAAGTCAGAGGTTAAAATTAATAAATTAGAAGACAATTCTACTAAAACACCTATATCTAAGCCAAACACACCTTCAATTGAAAAACCAATTGAAAAAATTGAAAAAATACCACAACTACCTGTAGAGGAGACAATAATTAAAATTGTTGTTAAAGAAGAGGAAGAAGAACATAGTAAAGAAAAATATATTGGCTATAATCCAATCAATATATTAAAACAAACAGAACCGTTGTATTTTCCATATGTGATGATGCCAAAGCCCAATTGCGTGATTAAGTTTCCAAGAAAAGGTAGAACTGGCAGAAAAGGTTTTAAGGAAGAAGCATTTAAACAATACATTGATAAATACTTCAAAAGCAACTATCAAGTTTATGATGACAGATTTGTGCTAGTAGCCAACAATACAAGGCCTTATGAACCTGACTTCACTTTAATCAATGAAAAAAACGGCATCAATATTTTTGTTGACATAGAAATTGACGAACCTTACGAAGGTACAAATGACATAGAAAACAGAAAGCCAACGCACTTTAAATATTCAGACACGAGCAGGAATTATGCTTTCACCGATAGAGGTTGGGTAGTTATTCGCTTTGCAGAAATACAAATACATCAACAACCCGATGCTTGTTGCAAATTTATAGCTCATATCCTAAAAAGTATCAATCAACAATTCAGCATCCCTGAATCATTACTAAACCAAGACAAAATTCAACCCATATTGCAATGGACAGAAGAAGAAGCCAAACAATGGTCTTTGGAGAAGTACAGAGAACATTATTTAGGTATTGATAATTTTGGGGTTATTACGAATACAAATCAATTGCTTGAAGTTGAAGAGACAGAACTTGGAAAGGCTATTGAGGAATTAGTTGATAATGAAAAAATTCAAGAAAAAGAGAAAGTAACTGTTGAGTTTAATAATTATCATAAAATTTTAATGGCTGAAATGGCTGGAAAATATGTTTCATTAACTACTAATGGAGAAAAAACAATTTTTAGACCAACTCAAGTAAACGAAAATGAAACGTCTGGTTTTTGTTACGTAAAAAATGAAATAAGAACATTTGCATTTGCTGATATAGAAAATGCAGAAATAAAACAAAACTATTATACTGTAAGATTATCAGGACCAACTATTGGAATCGATAAAATTTCAAATATTGTAAACACAGCTATTGAGTATGAGAAATATATTAGAATGAAATATACTCGAATTGCTTGGCAAAATATGGCAGTTGATACAGAAACTGGAGAATTATTTATTGATAATGTTGAAGCAGAGGAAAGTATTAGAACAGTAAGTAATGTTCAATTAGCAATAAATGTGTTATCTAATGAACATATTGAAAACTATAGATTAAACAGTAATTATTTAACTGCTTATTGCCATAAAAGACAAGAAAAAAGAACATTTAAGTTTGACAGAATTGGAGAAATTGAAATTTTAGATATATAAAAAATAATAAATGAATAAAGAAACTATCGAATTAATTGTAAGCTGTTTAAACTTAGTTGCAACAAGTATATTAGGTATAATGGCTTATAAGTTGACTGAAAAGTACTCAAAAAAATCTCAAAACCTAAATGAGGATACAATATTTCATCAACTTTTTAGAGATTTTAACGAAAGATACAATAAAGTGAATAGTACATTAAACCATTTAGAACTTAATGGTTACACTCTTGAAGAACTTAAAAAAGATGAACATTTATACAATGATGTACTAGATTATTTAAACCTATGTGCAGAAGAGTATTTTTGGCACAAAAAAGGAAGAATTGTTGGCAAAGTATGGCAAGCTTGGGATGAGGGAATGAATTATTGGTTTAATAATATAACTGTTTTAAGAGATACTTGGGATGATGAAATAAACAAGAATGGTTGTAAATCTTATTACATTGAAGACAAATACGCTTTTTTCAAATTAATATAATATGGCTTGTAATCATAAATTTATTGAGTATCTAAATTTAGAAAATTTAGATTTTGAACCAACTACTTTGATTGTTGGTACATTTAATCCTGAATGGCCTGCAGGTAATCAAGCAGAGTGGTTTTATGGAAGGACAGCTCGTAATTATTTTTGGGATGTTTTACCCAGATTATATGGAGAAGAAAGTTTAAGAAAATCAACTAAAAAAGAATGGAAAAGCTTTTGTGTTGAAAATGGCATTTTAATTACTGATTTAATAACTACAATTCAAGATGCTGATAAAGAAAATGAAGAGCACCAAGAAATATTAAAAAGTTATCTTGACACATCAATTGCAGATTATTTTAGCAAATTTGAATTTACTGATATTATATCAATCCTTGAAAGATACCCAACAATAAAGAATATTTACTTAACAAGAAATGAAGGTGTTGAATTATTTGATTCGGAATGGAATCAAATAAAAGAATACTTAAATAATAAAGAAGGATATCATATCAAAAATTTGCTTACACCATCTGCAAGTGCACGATTTCAGATAAAAGAATTTAAAATAAATAATCCCTATGATAAAACTCCTTTAAGAAATTTTATTTTACAAGAGTGGAGAAAAAATTGGCATTTTAAAATTAAATATACATGTCAAAAATAAACCAAATAAACAAAGTAGTTAAAGAGTATTTTGAACTTAACAAAAGCATTAATACTATTCCTGCAAAGGATATGATGCCTTATTTTATATTAGCTGGTATATTTACTAAAGACATAAAAAATGGAAAACCAATTAGAGAGGTCTTAAGAAGATTGGATTCTAAAAATGAATTGCATGAAATCCCTTTTGTATATGCTGAAAGAAAAGATGCTAATACAAATTGGTATTTTCAACGAAGTGGTGTCTCTGCTCCTATTCCCAAAAAAGTTGTCACAGTAAAACAAAAAGAACCTAAAGCTTCTAAAACTACATCAAGAAAAGATAGTGATGAGCATTATGTATTGGACTTATGTAATGAAGTTTTAGGAATTACTGGATTGCGTCAACATCGTTTTGATTTTTTGTTAGGTGACCCAAATGCTCAAGGAAGATGTGTTAAATTACCTGTTGATTGTTATTATCCTAATTTGAATTTGGTAATTGAATATAAAGAACAACAACATACCAAACCCAACAAGAATTTTGATAAGCCTAATTTGTTTACTGTAAGTGGTGTACACAGAGGTGAACAACGAAAGATTTATGACCAAAGAAGATTGGATGTGCTACCCAAACACGGAATTAAAGTTATGGAGATTTCGTATTCGGATTTTAAGTTTGATGGACGGGATAAGATTTTGCGAAGCAATAACGATATCGAAAAAGTGAAGAAATTATTAAAATCTGTAACGACATAGTTTGTCGATTTGACGAACAAGAGAATAAAAAAATCACCTAAACTAATGAACGAACAAATAGAAGTTTAAACTATGGCAGAAATAACAGAAAATATCGAAAATCCGAATTTTAGACTCAAGGCGATTGCTGAGTTATTGGATGGTAATCATCACTTTTATATTCCTTCTTATCAAAGAGGTTACCGCTGGGATAATAAGCAAGTTGAAGATTTATTGAAAGATATCTGGGATTTTGCAAAGGATGATGAAAAAAAGAAAACAGATTTTTATTGTTTGCAACCTGTTGTGGTAAAAAAGCAAGAAAACAAATGGATTGTGATTGATGGTCAACAACGTTTGACAACTTTGTTACTCCTTCTTAACTTTATAAAAAATGGCTCACGTACGCCTTTTGTTGTAAACTCTATGATGTACAACATTGACTATCATACACGAGGCTCTATGGATTTTAATAATCCTGACAAGTTAGCAGATATTGATAGTTTTCATGTTTTTCAAGCACGAAATGTAATTAACAAATGGTTTGAAGACAGAATTAACGAAATTGATTATGCTGCATTAGAGAAAGTCCTTTTCAACAAAAGTAAAGACATTGCTCAAGTAAAAATCATATGGTACGTAACAGAAAACGAAAAAGATATTGATTCTATAAAGATCTTCAATAATTTAAACAAAGGCAAAATCAGGCTTACTAATGCCGAATTAATTAAGGCACTTTTTATTTTAAAAACCCAAGAATACAAAAACGATAAAAAAGTTGAAGTATTAAACATTGAGGAATTGGCTTATGAGTGGAACGAATTTGAAAGTAGTTTGCAGGACAACCGTTTATGGTATTTCTTAGCAAATAAAGATTATAATCCTGCAACACGCATTGACTTAATCTTTGATTTTCTCACTGAAAAAAATAAAAATGATGACGATGATTTTGCATACCGTAGATTTCAGAATCTTTACGATAATTCAGGTGATGACTTTTGGAAAAGCAAAGGAGTAGAGAATTTTACTGAAGCTTGGCAAAAGGTAAAAGAGGTTTATCAAACTTTTATTTATTGGTACGAAAACAGCAGTATTTATCATTATGTAGGATACTTAATTTATAATGGCGTTTCTATTCATACTATTTACAAAGATTGCAAGGGTAAAACAAAGTCAGATACAATTAATTATTTGCAAACTCTAATTGGAGATAAACTATTAAATTATAACAAATCTGATATTGATTCTTTTCTAAAAGATGATAACTATAAAGAATGCAAAAGAATACTTCTATTCTTTAACATTGAAACTTCTATTAAGCAACAAATAAATCAAAACTCTAAGGTAAAAAATTTAGACAACCTTACCTATTATAGATTTCCTTTTGATTTATTTAAATTAAACGATTGGGATATTGAGCATGTTGGGTCAAAAACAGAGAATCCACTTCATGAAGTAAAAGATAAAATTGTTTGGCTTAGTTACATTCCAGGCATTTCATGCGATGATAAAAATTGGCCTAATTTGAAAAAAAGAGCCGAGGAGCTATATAAAACACTTAAAGACAAAAACAAAGATGATGGCAATCAATTTAAAGGTCTGTATTCTGATATAGTCGATGTAATTCAAAAAAATGAAAACGACTCAAAAGATACACTTGATAATTTAGCTTTGTTAGATTTTGGAACTAACCGAGGCTATGGAAATGCTCTTTTCCCTACCAAAAGAAAAACAATAATTGAAAATGATATGAATGGGGTTTTTATACCTATTTGTACGAAAAACTTGTTTTTAAAATATTACTCTTCAAATGATGAAAGTAATTCACAATGGAAAAATAGTTGGGAAGATAGCGATAGAAAAGCATATCTAAATACCATCCATGAAACAATAGATTTCATTTTAAAATAATCGAATATGAAAGATAATATTGAAATGCGAGAAGGAATATCATTTATAGACTTAATTAAAAACAACAAAATAGTAGTTCCAAAAATTCAGCGTGATTATGCTCAGGGACGTTTAGATATTAAAGTTTCTGAAATTAGAAATAATTTCTTAAGTTCAATTTTTGAGGCCTTAACTACAAAAGATAGTGCTCCTTTACTTTTAGATTTTATTTATGGTTCAACTCATAACAATCTTTTTACACCATTAGATGGCCAACAGCGATTAACTACTCTATTTTTATTGCATTGGTATTTTATACCTGAAAGCAAGAAATCTCTTTTATTTAAAGTTGATGGTAATTCTTGTTATTCTTTATTTTCATACGAAACTAGAATTTCGAGTAAGGATTTTTGTAATGCTCTTGCAGAATATTCATGTAATGATTTAAAGTCTTTACTAATTCAGGAAAATGCGACTAACATTGGTTCTCAAAAATTGTTGTCCGATATAATCAAAAATCAACCTTGGTTTTTATGGTCATGGAGAAAAGACCCAACAGTAAAAGCAATGTTGGTAATGCTTGATGAAATCGAAGCGCGTGTTAAGCAAATTGATGTAGAAGCAAAGGATGCAATTTGGGAACAATTAGAAAAAGGAAAAATCATTTTTCATTTATTACCACTCGAACAATTTGCACTTACTGATGAACTTTACGTAAAAATGAATGCTCGTGGTAAAGAATTATCCTCTTTTGACATTTTTAAATCCTCTCTAGAAGAGCAAATGCAATTAAACAACGTATCAGAAGAAATTCAAAATAAGTGGAAGTCAAATATTGATAGCAATTGGATTGATTTATTTTGGAATAAATTGGCAAAAAACAACATAAGTGAAAACATATCTTCTGAAGAACAAAAAAGAATTGTTGAATCAGTTGAAAAGGGTTTTCTTATATTCTTCAAACGACTTATTGGTTTGTACTTTGCTGAAAATATTTCAACCTTAAAATATGATATAGAAGATTTTAATATTCAAAGGCTAATACCTTTTAATGACTTTGATGAGGATAATTTAAAACGAAAACTTCTTGACCAAGCTATTCAAAAAGATATATCAATGCTTTTCCCTTTATTCTTCAAAACTTGTTTGTTTAATGAAAGCTTTTTTACATACGTAATTGATGTTTTTGAAAAAATGATTTACAAAGACCAAACAGGTTTAAAACATGAAGTTTCAGATTTAGTAACTACTGTAAGTTTTTCTAAAGAAAACTTAACTCTATTCGACTCTTTCATTAATGAAAGCATAGATTACGAAACATATTTGCTGTTTTACTCATTAATATGTTTTAGCAGAACAAATAAAACGACCAATCTTCATGAAGACGTAGATTTAAAAACAGAGCTAAATAATTGGATAAGAATTATCAGAAACCTTTCAACACTTTCTAATTCATTTATTGATGATGTAGAAGATTTTCATATTACTTTAATTACCTATCAATCATGGTGTGAAGAAGTATATGGCGATAATGGTGGTAAATCAATCAATCAATATTTTGCTAATCATCGGATAACAAATGAACCCAAAGGACGATTTGTCAAAGACCAATTTGAAGAAGAAATTAACAAAGCTAAACTAATTATTGAAAACTCAAATGATTCAAAATGGTGGAAAGAAATTCAAGAAATTGAAGAACATAGATTTTTCTTAGGACAGATTAGATTCTTGTTAAATTGGTCTAAAGATGGTGATTCCTATAATTTAGAAAATTTCATATTTTACAAAAACGCAATTAATCAAATATTTGATTCAAACGGTTTAACAGCAGAACTAAGTAATAATAATTCTCATTTGTTTAGAAACTGTTTAATGGCAAATATTGACAACTATCTACTTTTGAAAGATGATTGTTTGGTTGAGAATAATAAAAACAGAGACAGGAGTTGGAAAAGCTATTTGAGAAATTTACAAAAGTCTCAAAATATTAAAATTGTGGTTGACAAATTTATCGACAGTGAAAATAGCTCTATTACAGACTTTTGTATAGCTGAAATTGAAAATGCAGTAAAAACAATCGAAGATTGGAGAAGGTGTTTTTTAATTAAACCTGAAATCTATAATAGGTGTGAACAAAATCAAATTGATTATTGGGATAAAAATAAGATGGAAATCTGTTTGTTAGAAACAAGTAAAAAATGGATTGGATTTAATAGGCATAGCGAACTAAATACATATTATTGGAATTTAATGTTTGATGGTCAAAACAACTGGTCTGCTGTATATTTTAATTCACAGACTGAAACACCACTGACAACATTGTTCGTAAAGGAAAAAATGAATGTCTATGTTTGTTTTGAAAATATTAATGGTACTCATAAATACAAAATTGATTTGAATTTTGACCCTAAAGAGACAGAGTTTTTAATGATAAACAATAATTGGTCAAAACATTTTGAGTCTAACAAATTTATGGATGTTGAAACCTTTTTAAATAAAATATTAACATGACTTGGGAATACTCACACTATAATTTAATAGAACAAACAGCTATTGATTTGTTTTTCAATTTATTAGTATTTGATAATACTTAAGTTGCAGGACAAATTATAACCAAACTAATAAGCAATTTGGATGATATTAAATTCTTTACAAAAAAACCAAAATAATGAATAACATAGGCAAATCAGAACGCGAAACCCAAAACCGTATTATAGCTCTTTTTAAGGATGAGTTAAAATACACTTATTTGGGAAATTGGGAAGACCAAGAACGAATACAACCTATTGAAGAAAACTTGTTATTAGATTTTCTAATTAAGTCACAAGGCTATTCTGAAATTGTAGCAAAAAAAGCCGTTCAAGAGTTGGTCAAAGCTGCCACTAACCTATCTAGTGGTTTGTATGAAGCCAATAAAGAAGTTTATAAATTGTTACGCTATGGTGTTTCCGTTCGTGAGGAATTGGGAGAACTAAAAGAACGTGCTTGGTTTATCAATTGGAAGGAACCATTGAAAAACAATTTTGCTATTGCAGAGGAAGTAACCGTAAAAGGAAGAAACAACAAGCGTCCTGATATTGTCATTTATGTTAATGGTATTGCTATTGGTGTTATTGAATTGAAACGAAGTAAAGTCGGCGTAACACAAGGAATTCGTCAAAATTTAGACAATCAAAAAGAAGCTTTTATTCAAAGCTTTTTCACTACAACACAATATCTTTTTGCAGGTAATGATACACAAGGTTTGCGTTATGGAACTATTGAAACTTCTGAAAAATATTATTTGCAATGGAAAGAAGAAGCTGACAAATTGTTTGACTACAACTTAGATAAACATTTGTATTTGATGTGTCAAAAAGAACGTTTGTTAGAATTAATGCATGACTTTGTAGTTTTTGACAAAGGAACTAAAAAGTTATGCCGTCCAAATCAGTTTTTTGGAATCAAAGCTGCTCATACCAATGTAAGAACGAAACAAGGCGGTATCATTTGGCATACCCAAGGAAGTGGCAAAAGTTTGACAATGGTTTGGTTGGCAAAATGGATTAGAGAAAATGTAGATAACAGCCGAATCTTAATTATCACTGACCGTGAGGAATTAGATGACCAAATAGAAAAATTATATTTAGGTGTTGATGAAAACATTTACAGAACCAAAAGCGGTAGAGATTTAATCTCCACTCTAAATAATACAAGTCCTTGGTTGATTGCAAGTTTAGTACACAAGTTTGGTAGAAATTCTGAAGAAGGCGATTTTGAAGGTTATATTGAAGACTTAAAAAAGAATTTAATATCCGATTTTAGAGCTAAAGGAAACATTTATGTTTTTGTAGATGAATGTCACAGAACACAATCAGGCAAGTTACACGATGCTATGAAAATGTTGTTACCAGAGGCTTTATTCATTGGTTTTACTGGAACACCTTTATTGAAAAAAGACAAACAAAAAAGTATAGAAGTTTTTGGACCATACATTGGTGAACCCTACAAATTTGATGAAGCCGTTGCCGATGGTGTCGTTTTAGACTTATTGTATGAAGCTCGTGATGTAGAGCAATTTGTAACCGACCAACAGAGCATTGACCAATGGTTTGATGCTGAAACAAGAGGTTTAACCGATGCTGCCAAAATAGATTTAAAAAGAAAATGGGGCACAATGCAGAAAGTATTGGGTTCAAAATCTCGTTTAGAAAAAATTGTTTTTGATATTATTAAAGACTTCAAAATAAAACCAAGAATTTCTACTGGTGATGGAAATGCAATGTTAGTATCTAGTAGTGTTTATAATGCTTGTAAATATTATGAATTGTTTCAAAATGCAGGTTTTAAAGAATGTGCTATAATCACTTCCTATAATCCACATCATGGAGACATTAAAGGTGAAGAAACTGGAGAAGCTAATCCAACTGAAAAGCTTTTAAAATATGAAGTGTATCAACGAATGTTGAACGGTAAATCGACCGAAGAGTTTGAACAAAATGCCAAAACACAATTCATAAAAGAACCAAATAAAATGAAATTGTTAATAGTGGTGGATAAGCTATTAACAGGTTTTGATGCGCCATCAGCTACTTATTTATACATTGATAAATCGATGCAAGATCATGGTTTATTTCAAGCCATTTGTAGAGTAAACCGTGTTGACGATGATGGAAAAGATTATGGGTATATTGTAGATTACAAAGACTTATTTGATAGTTTGAAAAAATCAATCACCGATTATACTTCGGGAGCCTTTGATGATTATGATATTGACGATGTTAAAGGATTACTTTCTGATAGATATGAAGTAAGTAAAGATAGATTGGAAAGTGCATTAGAAACGGTTATTGCTTTGTGTGAACCAGTTCATCCACAAGATGAACCAAGCTTTATTAGATACTTTTGCGGAAATACTGAAAATCCTGATGATTTAAAAGATACAGAAGAACGAAGAGTTACTTTATACAAAGCCGTTGTTTCATTAATTAAAGCCTATGCCAATATTGCTAATGAAATGCATAAAATTGGTTATTCAGAAGAAGAAGCGGAAAAAATAAAAAAGCAAGTTCAATTCTATTCTGATTTAAGAGAAACCATTAAACAAGCTAATGGTGATTATGTTGATTTAAAACGTTTTGAACCTGGAATGCGTCAATTAATGGATATGTATATTGATGCCAAAAGCAGTCAAAAAATATCTGATTTTGAAAACAAATCTTTAGTGGATTTGATAATCCATGTTAGTGAACCTGATAGAGAACCTTATGGAAATATTCGAAGTCATGAGGCTGTGGCTGAAACAATGGAAAATAATGTTCGAAAAGTAATTATTGAAGAAAGTCAAACCAATCCGAAGTATTTTGAAAGGATGTCTAAATTATTAGAAGAACTTATTAGACAAAGAAAAGAGGAAGTTATTGCTTATAAAGAATATCTAGAAAAGATAAAACAATTGGCAGGTAATGTTTCAAATCCAATGGGAACAACTAACTACCCTACTTCGCTTGATTCAAATGCCAAAAGAGCCTTATTTGATAATTTAGAACAAAATGAAATTCTTGCCCTAGCATTAGACAACGTAATTAAAACCAATAAAATGGATGGATGGCGTGATGGCGGTTTAAAGGAAAAGAAATTAAGACTTGCCATAAATGAAGTCATTAAAGATGATGAAACAACAGCAGTTATTATGCAAATTGTAAAAGCGCAAAGCGAATATTAATATGGAAACGCTTTCAATATCAAATCTAACTATCGATATTGTTCGTAAGGACATTAAAAATATGCATTTGGCGGTATATCCACCACATGGTAGAATTCGCTTGTCTGCTCCAGAAAACACGGATAGCGAAATGATGCGTTTATTTGCTATTTCAAAAATTGGGTGGATAAAAAAGCACATTAAAAATTTTGAAGCGCAACCGAGAGAAACACCCAGAGAATATATTTCAGGAGAGAGCCATTTTTTCCAAGGCAAACGTTATATGCTTAATGTAATTGAACGAAAAGGTTTCAATAAAGTAGAAATAAAAGGTACAAAAAATATTAATCTTTATGTTCGTCCTAATACATCAAATGAAGATAAAGCTATCATTTTAAAAGAATGGTATAGAACTGAAATGAAAAAACAGATTCCTGAATTACTATCAAAATGGGAAAGCATTATTGGTGTTAAATCTAATGACTGGGCAATAAAACAAATGAGAACCAAATGGGGTACTTGTAATATTGAAGCTAAAAGAATTTGGTTAAATTTAGAATTATCAAAGAAACCTGTTATTTGTTTAGAGTATATTATTGTTCACGAACTAGTGCATTTATTAGAACGAAATCATAATGATAAATTTGTATCCTATATGAATCAATTTATGCCTAAATGGAGAATGTATAAAACAGAATTGAATAAATTGCCAGTCGCTCATAATGATTGGGAGTATTGATATAAAAACAAAAAAAGTAGCATTTGAACATCTTCAGAAATAAACAATAGTAATTACAATTGTTTATAAAAAAAACAAAATAATTCTTACTTTTTCAGCTAGATTACATACATTTGAAAGTACTGATAAACAAAAGTTAATTTACTAATATTAACTTAAAAGTGAACAAAAATTTGGATATTAACTTATAAGTGAATACTTTTGCACATATAAAACCTATAGCACGTTACAAAAAGGTAGCTTATTATTCCGTTTGTATCAATGGTCAAAGTGATTCTTTGTTTCACGAATTTCTTAAGTATCATGAAATAAACAATAAATCCAAACTAAATCACGTGCTAGCATGGATAAAAATTATAGGAAATAAATATGGTGCACAAACTCACTTATTTAGGTCAGAGGCAGAATTCGCAGACGCTTCCGCTTTGCCTCCACAAGGAAAAAACAGACAACCATGTTATACAGAGTTGGGAAAACCAAAATCAAATAACATCAGGTTATATTGCCTTAGAGCAAATGAAAAAATAGTATTTCTATTTAATGGAGACATAAAAACTACGCATTATGCACAAGATTGTCCAAATGTCAAAAATCATTTTTTAGTAGCAAACCAATTAACAAAAGCAATTGATACAGCTTTTGCTGAAAAACACATCGTCTGGAATGATGATGGTTCTTTAATAAAATTTTCACCAGACTTTAAATTAGTCCTTTAAACTATGGAATTCCCAAAAAACAACATAATCAACGATTGGTTAAACGAAAAAGGAAACCCCGAAATTGAAAAATTAGTAGAAAAAAACTTGGCTATTGCCAATAAAATCTATGAGTTACTTCAAGAAAGAGGTCTAAAGCCTGCAGATTTAGCACGCATGCTAAACAAAAAACCATCTGAAATCAGCAAATGGCTAACAGGCACACATACTTTTACAACAAAAACAATTACCAAAATAGAATCAATTCTTGGAGTTGATATTATTCATATTGAACCTCAAAAAGAATACATTTATTTCAAAGTAATGGTAAAAGACCAACAAGAAGAACAAGAAATGGCTTTTGAAAACTCTAACGTGAATACAGAAGATATAGATTTTGTGAAAAAAGTATCCTAAAGTAGTGGCAAATCAAATAATACCAGAAAAAATACATTTGAATCAAATCCATTGGATTGTTCAAAATACGGTTATTTTAGAAAAAAAGTTGTCCAAAAACCCAACTTACGATTTTAAAATGGCACACAATGTGATGCACAATCTAGAAAAAAAAATTGTAAAAATTCGTTTATTTATAGATGTCAATGGGATAATTAAGGACAAAGCGATAAACCAAGGGGGTAATTACGAAGTAGATTTTATATTTCAAATAGACGATTTAAAAGATCAATACGAAATAATTGAAGACAAACCAGTATTCAGCGGTTTGTTCGTTTCAACTTTATTGGCAATATCTTACTCTACATTAAGAGGTATGTTTTTCGAAATTTGGAAAGACACAGTCCTAAATGGTATAATTTTACCTGTCATTTCAGTTCCAAATCTTTTTAAAAGTAAAAGATAAAAAAAAGAGGCGAATGCCTCTTTTTTTATTTCTTCAATTGCTCCAAATAAGCAACCTTATCTTTCTCTGCTTGCAACAAACGTTCATACAAACGCTCCTTCTCCTCATAAAGTGCTATAACTTTATCTAATGGATTAAAAGTACAACCATAATTAATTGCAGATGCATAATCCTTAAAATCTGAAAAAGTATTATTTATTATATTTATTACCGCTTCCTCACTAAAATTTTTAATTCCTTCCACACTCACTTCAAGAGCTTTTGCCACTTTCTCTAGCATAACATCATCAACCGTCTCACTATTTTCCATATTACTAACGGTCTGTTGGCTCACACCAATAGCCATAGCCAAGGCCTCTTGCTTAATGCCTCGCAATTCTCTAATCTTACTAATCTTGCGCCCAATGTGGCTGTTAATTTTGGTTTCCATGGTATAAAAATAATAAATAATACAATCAATCCCAACTTGTAAAATACCAATCTATAGTACCCTACCATCGTGGCAGCACAAAGCCACCAACCATCACAAATATAACAATTTTCACCCAAATCTTTATACATTCTCAAAAAATAATCCCTCAATCCAAACGTTTATTGCGTCCTCTCACCAACTTTCGAGCTCTTTAAGTTAAAACGTTTATAATCGCTATTCCCACAGATATAGCTGCTATCTTTATTTATTAAATTATCTAGTTATTTTAAAACAAATCAAAGCCTAGTCAAAGGTATGGATAGTGTATGGATAGTGTATGGATAGTGTATGAAAAACAGGTACCAATATAGAATCATTTCCAATACCCTAGAATAAAATAAATAACAGTGAAATAAAACATTCTTAAGTAAAATAATAAGCCTCTTTACTGTTATAAAAAAGCAGCAAACTACTAGATACGTTTTAGCCGGCTTCCTCCATAGCAATCCCTAATACTTCGTAGCAAAATTATTTTGAGAAGAGCTTCGATCAATACTACCATAACTTCGGGATACGGCAGTGCTATTTCACTCCAAAAAAAAACCGAGAAAACAGGGGTAACTGCTTTCTCGGTGTTTATGGTTTAGAGTTTATTAATGTAACTACTGTATAAATCCTTAAACTGATACCCTACTGCTACTCTATCTTTACTAAGTTTGTCGTATTCCACCAATCCCCAAAGCAAGAACTCTTTTAAGAAATACTGATCTTCTTGAGGTGTATCAGGTTGGTATTTTTGGATGAGATCGCTAAGTGGTTGGATGGCGTCTAGTTGCTTTCTGTAGGCGTCATCGGTAGCGTCGTCAAGCAATTCGAAACCCGTTTCGGCAAAGAACCATTCCAATAATTTGGCATACGGACTCGCACTGGCATCACGCTCTAGCTTTTCTATTTTAGGGAAAAAGGCTGGAAAAAACGTATGAATGGCGTCACCAATTAAATGTTGGGCAACCACGGCAGCGCCTTCTTGTTCGCCTTCGTACACCAATTCTACTTTGCCCGTAATAGCCGGAATAATACCCATAAAATCAGACAAACGTACGGTAGTGGTATCGGCACCCATAAGTAAGGCACGGCGTTCGGCAGTGCTGACTAAGTTTTCAAAAGCGGTGATGCTCATGCGCGCACTCACGCCACTCTTGGCATCGATGTATTCGCTCTCGCGGGCTTCAAAACCAATTTGTTCCAACAAGTCTTTGGCCAACGACGGCACATAAACGGTTTCCGATTGTTGTTGGTCAAACTTGGCTTCTTGGTGGGTTATGGTTCGGGCAATGGCTACCGTTTCGGGATAATGAGTCAAAATTTGAGAACCAATACGGTCTTTTAATGGCGTAACAATACTACCACGGTTGGTGTAATCTTCGGGATTGGCGGTAAACACAAATTGCATGTCTAGTGGCATGCGCAGTTTGAAGCCACGTATTTGTATATCGCCTTCTTGCAAAATATTGAACAAAGCCACTTGAATGCGCGCTTGCAAATCGGGCAATTCGTTGATGACAAAAATGCAACGGTTGGCTCTTGGAATCATTCCAAAGTGAATCACCCTATCGTCGGCATATGACAATTTAAGGTTGGCCGCTTTAATCGGATCGACGTCACCAATTAGGTCGGCTACCGTTACATCGGGTGTGGCTAATTTTTCAGAAAAACGATCGCTGCGGTGCAACCATTTGATGGGTGTTGCATCGCCTTTTTCGGTGATAAGATCTTTGGCAAAGCGCGATATCGGTTGTAGTGGATCATCATTAATTTCGGAACCGTCTACTACCGGAATGTACTCGTCTAACAATTCGGTCATTTTGCGGGCTAATCGTGTTTTGGCTTGCCCACGAAGTCCTAGTAAGTTGATGTTGTGACGCGATAAAATGGCACGTTCTAGTTCGGGTATCACGGTGTTTTCAAATCCGTGCACGCCTTCAAAAACAGGTTTCCCTGATTTGATTTTGGTACGCAGGTTGTCTCGTAGCTCATCTTTGATACTTTTCGAAATATAACCTGCTATTTTTAATTCGCCTAGGGTGTGTATGTTTTCTATTTTCATTTGTTTTTATTTAACCGCAAAGAGCGCTAAGTTTAACGCTAAGTTCGCAAGTGTTTTTTTATTGTTATTTACTAATGACTAATCACTATTGACTACTTACTAATCACTTTATCTTCTTCTTCCTATTCGTTTCATAATCCTCAAAGATCATTTCGCCCAGGCCTTTCAATCCGGTGTAGAACGCTTTGCCTTGGTTGGCTTCGGTGAATCGATTGACGAATTTTTGCAAGTACGGGTCGTTGGCAATCATAAAAGTAGTTATGGGTATGTGTAATTTTCGGGCTTGAGCCGCTTGATTGTAGCACTGTTCTACAATGTACTCGTCTAAGCCGTTGGAATTCATGTAATAACTGCCGTCTTTTTCGCGAACACAACTCGGCTTGCCATCGGTAATCATAAAGATTTGCTTGTTGGTATTGCGTTTTCGGCGCAGCATGTCCATTGCCAATTGCAAGCCAGCCACCGTATTGGTGTGGTACGGCCCTACTTTTAGATAAGGCAAATCTTTGATCGCAATAGGCCAAGCATCGTTTCCAAATACTAAAATATCAATGGTGTCTTTAGGATAGCGTGTGGTGATGAGTTCGGCCAAGGCCATAGCTACTTTTTTAGCTGGGGTAATGCGGTCTTCGCCATATAAAATCATGCTGTGGCTGATGTCGATCATCAACACGGTACTCATTTGGGCTTTGAATTGAGCGTCTTCTACCACCAAATCGTTTTCGGTCAAGTGAAACTCGTCTACACCATTGTTGATTTGGGCATTGCGCAGGCTTTCGGTGAGTGAAACACGGTCTAATCCATCGCCAAAATGATAGGCTCTGAATTCGCCTGTTTGTTCGTCGCCAGTGCCCGAATATTTTGTTTTGTGGTTGCCACTACCCGATTTGTTGAGGTTACCAAAAATTTGATCTAAGGCTTGTTGTCGGATGGCACGTTCGGTTTTGGCAGTTATGCCCGTACCAGAAGTACCGTCGTCTTTCAATTCTTCGCGGATGTAGCCTTTTCTCTTTAAATCTTCAATAAAATCGTCGATGGTGTAGTTTTCGTCTGTAAGTTTATACTCTACATCCAACTGCCGCAACCAGTCGATGGCTTCGTCAAAATCGCCTGAAGTATGCGTGATTAACTCTTTGAAAATTTCAAACAGTTTGTCAAATGGCGATTGAAAAGGCGCTTCGTAGGTTTTGAAGAAAAATCCTTTTTTTGTATTCTTTTCCATAGTAGCTAAAATTACTATTTCTACTGAAAGTACCCAACAAAACGAATACTAATATTTAGTTAAAAGAACCGTCGCAATCAAAAAAGCTTAGTCTTTTTTATCTTCAAAAGAAAAATTGCGCAGTTTGGGCACTTTGGCATAAGTAAAAGCAATCACCCCAAGGGTTAAAACGCCACCGGTTACCACAGCTCTAACGGTTCCAAGCCAGTTGGCCATAACACCGCTTTCAAAGTCGCCAAACTCGTTAGAAGAACTCACAAAAATAGTATTCACTGCCGATACCCTACCACGCATATCGTCTGGGGTAACCAATTGTAGTATGGTACTTCGAATCACTACACTCACGGCATCAAACATGCCTGAAAATAAGAGCATGGCGAACGACAGGTAAAAGTTGGTTGAGATTCCGAATACAATAATCGATAAGGCAAAACCAGTAACACAAAGAAACAGTTTTTTACCCGGTTGGGTTTTGAGTGGTAAAAAAGCTAGTAAGCCCAAGGTAACTAAGGCTCCAATTCCAGGTGCTGCACGCAAAATACCAAAACCCATTTCGTTGACGTGCAAAATCTCTTTTTGATAGACAGGCAATAAAGCCACGGCACCACCAAACAATACCGAAAACATATCTAATAATTGAGCGCCTAATAAGGTTGGAGTACGTACTACAAATTTCAAGCCTTCGCGAATACTTTGCAAAATAGGCTCTTTTTCTTTTTTAAGTATGGGTTTGACTTGAATCGACAACAACGGAAAAAAGAGGATTAAGAAAACACAAATCACAGCAAAAAGCCCAGAGGTGATTCCCAATAACGCAATAAATCCACCAGCCACTAAAGGTCCGATTACGGCTCCCATTTGCCACGACATACTGCTCCAACTAGTGGCATTGGGGTAATGCTCTCGCGGCACTATGAGTCCGAATAACGAAAACATCGAAGGTGCAAAAAACGAACGCAGGATACCACCTAGAAACACTAAGGCATAAATGAGTCCGACTACTACCGTTACCGACAGTTTTTTTTCTATGTAGGGTAAAGCCAACACAAACAAGCAAATGGCGGTAATGAGATACCCTGATAGACACTTAAGCACCATTTTACGCTTTTCATTTTGATCCACATAATGCCCAGCTATCAAGGAACATCCGATGGCAGGAATTACTTCGGCCAAACCCACAAAACCTAAAGAGAGCTTGTTGTTGGTGATTTGGTACACCCAAAAATACAAGATGGTCGATTGCATATTGAGGGCAAATATGATTCCCAATCGTGTAGCTAGAAATGCTCGAAACTCTTTAATCTTTAGAGAGGGATTTTTATAAAAAAAACCAGAAGTAGCTACTGATGACGAATTTTCAGACTCCATATTTGATTGAAACTAATAAATTAGTAGTGGTGCAAAATTACAGCTTTGTTTTACAACACTATTTCCAAAAAGATAGTTTGTGTTAAAATTAACATCCGATTACTGAAAAAATACCACTAAAAAACGAGCTTTTTATTTGGTAAAAATACGGTTCTCTTGTTCCAATACCCGAATGAAAGTGGTGCGTTTAGTAAGTTCTTTGAGTTTGGAAGCACCCACATACGTACAAGTACTTCTAATGCCGCCCAAGATGTCGTGTAGCGTTTCAATTACGGCACCTTTGTAGGGTACTTGCACCGTTTTGCCTTCGCTGGCACGGTATTCAGCTACACCACCTACATGTTTTTTCATGGCAGTTTCCGAACTCATGCCGTAAAACAATTTGTATTTTTCTCCCTTTAATTCAATGAGTTCACCACCGCTTTCGTCGTGACCAGCAAGCATTCCGCCCAACATTACAAAATCGGCACCAGCTCCAAAAGCTTTAGCTACATCACCTGGTGTGGCACAACCACCATCGCTAATGATGTGACCTCCTAATCCGTGTGCGGCATCGGCACATTCAATAATAGCCGACAATTGCGGATAGCCTACTCCGGTTTTCACACGTGTAGTACATACCGAACCTGGTCCGATTCCGACTTTCACAATATCAGCGCCTTCTAAAAGTAGTTCTTCTACCATTTCACCGGTTACCACATTGCCGGCAATGATGACCTTATCTGGGAAAAGTTTGCGCATTTGACGCAAGAAATTCACAAAATGTTCCGAATACCCATTGGCCACATCAATGCATAAAAACTGGAGTTGCGGATTATTCTCAAAAATTTCGGCTACTTTCTTGGAATCGGCTTTGCCCGTACCCGTACTCACGGCTATGTAATGGTAAATATCACTCGGAGCATTTTGTATGAATTCATTCCATTGGGCTACAGAGTAATGTTTGTGAATACACGAAAACAATTTTTCTTTAGCTAGAGCCAAAGCCATTTCAAAAGTACCCACCGTATCCATATTGGCCGCCATAATGGGTACACCTGTCCAAGTTGCCGTACTGTGTTTGAACTTAAAATCACGTTCTAACGACACTTGCGCCCTGCTGTTGAGAGTAGAACGTTTGGGTCTGATCATTACATCTTTAAATCCTAATTTTAGTTCGGTTTCAATTCTCATGGTGGTCTATTTTCGTAGGTATCAAATGTAGTATTTTTAGAAAAAAACAGTTAGGATTAGTAGCCTTAAATTCGGTAGAATTTATTAACAATTGTTAAGAATTGGAGTTATCAATTATGAATTAGGAATTAAGAATTAGGGGGTTAACCGTTAAGGACACTAAGTTTGTCGCAACGGACGCTAGGTTGATTCGATATATACCTTGCGAACTTTGATTTTTCTTTGCGAACTTTGCGGTTAAGTTAAAGTATACGTGACATAGCACCTATGCACGTGATTCAAATCCACCTAAAATTCACTAGCTTTACAGCTTCAAAACAACATCATGCACGCAGATTACATTTTAGATCAAGAATTTCACGACCAAATATTTGACGATTCCAATACCAAATTCAAAGATTTTGAGAATTGTACCTTCCACAATTGCGATTTCAGAAACTGTACCTTTCAAACGGTGACTTTTATTGATTGCAATTTCTTGGAGTGTAATTTTAAAGAAACCAAAATCAACTATGTGTCGTTGCGCGGTGTGTTTTTTACCAAATGTGATTTTACCAACGTCAATTTTGCCATGACCGACCAAGTCATTTATGAGTTTCATTTTAAAGATTGTTTGTTGGATTATGCCAAATTTTATGCCTTGAAACTCCGAAAAATGCAATTCATCAATTGCAGCATGATAGCCATTGACTTTATGGGAAGCGATTTAACCGAAGTCTTGTTTGACAATTGCAATTTGCGTCACGCTGTTTTTATCGACACCGTGGCCAATAAAGCTGATTTTTCTACCAGCTATGATTATGTGCTCGACCCAGAGAAAAACAAAATAAAAAAAGCCATCTTCTCGACAGAAGGATTGAAGGGATTGTTGATGAAATATGATATTGTAGTTAAGTAAAGTACAAAGTTTGAAGTACGAGGTACGAAGTTTAAAATCATAGGTTTTATACAATTCTGCCGTCTTCCATGGTGATGATGCGGTTGGTTCGGGAAGCAAAATCGTTATCATGGGTCACAATTAGTAGCGTTTGTTGGTGCTCTACCGTTAGTTTATTAAAAATATCAAACACCATATCGCTGTTTTTATGGTCTAAATTCCCAGTGGGTTCATCGCCCATAATGATGAGCGGATTATTGATTAAGGCTCTTGCAATGGCTACACGTTGCTTTTGACCGCCACTCAACTGATTGGGCATTTTGAGTGCTTGCTCGTGCATGTCTAGCGTGCGCAAATGTTCCATGGCGTTGTGTTCGATTTCTTTTTCGGTTAGTTTGCCAAGTTTCATTCCGGGTAGCATCACGTTTTTCAACACATTGTATTCAGAAAGCAAATAGTGAAACTGGAATACAAAACCAATATTTTCATTTCTAATTTTAGCAAAATCTTTGTCGGTTTTGCCAGTAATGAGTTCGTCGTGAATGTACAATTCGCCTTCATAATCGGTGTCCATCGTAGAGAGCAAGTACAACAACGTAGATTTCCCACAACCCGATTTCCCAACAATAGAAACGAATTCGCCATGATTGATGCTCATGTTGATTTCTTTCAACACCTGAAACTTCACAGGGTCGTAAAAATATTTGGACAGGTTTTTGGTTTCTAAAACTGTATTGCTCATTTATTTTCCTCTAATAATTTCAACTGGATCGACCTTACCTGCTTTTAATGCTGGAAATAATCCTGCAATGAATGTTGTACAAAGGGCAAAAGTGATTCCTATTAAATAATAAATAATATTGTAATCAATTGGATAAGTTTTAATGGTAGGCAAAGCCGCCGTACTAAAAGGAATGACGTCAATAATTGAAGTGAAAATAAATCCGAATAGCAATCCAAATAATCCACCTGTAATTCCGATCACCATCGATAGCACGATGAAAATCCATTTCACATCATTACCCGAAAATCCAGTAGCTTTCAATATGGCAATGCTGTCCATTTTCTCAAAAATCATCATGTTGAGGATGTTATAGATTCCAAATCCTGCTACAATCAACAATACAATTCCCACGGCATAGGAAATGATACTTCTCACAGTACTACCGGTTTCAAACTGCGAATTGGAGGTTTGATAATCAATAGCATCGACATCAAATTGGGTTCGGAATTCATTAGCTAAAGCCGGAGCCGAATTGATATCGTGCAACTTAATTTGAATATCGGTAATGTAATTGGTAGGTTCGCCCAACAGTTTTTGTGCGGTATCTAACGACGTATAACTCATCGTATTGTCTAAATCGGCAATGCCTATTTGTGTAATTCCTACTACCTTCATCGACGCTAAATTGCCTTTGGCGGTCGTAATTTTGATGACATCGCCTTTTTTCAAAAGCATTTTATCGGCCAAGCCTTTTCCAATGATGATGCTGTTGTTTTGGGTCAAATCGGATACCTTGCCTTCAATGATGTATTCACTCAGTTGGAACAGCTTTTCTTCAGCAGCTACCTCTACTCCATATACCACGCCCGAAATCTCTATGGTTCCTGAATTGAAAAAAACAGGTGTCGTAATTTTGGGTGCCACATCAATAATACGTGGGTCTTGTTTTAAATAATAAATGATGGCCTTGCTGTTGTAAATGGCCTTGCCTCTGTCTTTTGGTTTGACCGAACTCACAAAATTGACATCGTTTTTATAGTTTTCCGAAACCGAAATGGGTTGCTTGTCGGACGGTTTGATTTCGTTGTACAAACGTACGTGCGGAGTTCTGTTCAACATCAAATTATCAAGCATGTTGTTTAAACCATGCATAAAACTGACCAATGTAATGAACATTGCGATACCAAATGTAACGCCCACAGCCGCCACAATACTTTGTTTGAGTCGCGCCCGAAGCAAATGCACAGCAATATTTAAAATGAGTTTGAAGTTCATTATTTCGGTTTGTATATGGTTTCACCAGCTTTCAAACCATCCAGAATTTCGGCATTTTGATAATCGTTCAAACCGATGGTAACCTTACGCTTTTCGTCGGAATTGACCAACACATAAGTATTATCTACCAAATAGCTTTTCGGAATGGTCAACACGTTTTTCTTGGTTTGGATTACGATATTGGCTTCTGCAGTAAGATTGGGGTATAACTTAGCTGGTGTTTGAAGGAAATGCGCTTCTATCTTAAAAGTTCGAGAGCGTTCGTCCATGATGGGATAAATCTTGTCTACTACCGCATCAAATGTTCTTCCTTTGTAACTATCGAGGGTCACTACTATTTTTTGTCCAAGTCCTACACGAACCATATCGTTTTCATCCACATCCAATTCTAATAAATACGCATTCTTTTTACCTATTATGGCCAAAGGCGTTTGTGGTGTAACCAACGTACCGTCTTTTACCAAAACATCAAACAATTCGCCAGCAAAGGCACTTTTTACAGTAAAATCACCTTGCGCTTTTTCATTAATTTTCAGATTGATGTTGTTGCGGTTTTGATCGTTTTTCAATTGGGCTTTCAATTGAGAGAGTTGTTTTAGCGCCGATTCGTAGTTGGATTTGGAATTTTTATAGGCCAATTCCACTTTCTCATAATCGACTTCAGAAATGACATTGTATTGCTTAATATTTTTGTTTCGGTTGTAAACGGATAGATCTAAAGCCAACTTATCTTTAGCCACTTGGACTTTGGTTTCCATATCGGCAATTTTATCTTGAATGTAGCGATTGCTTTCTTGACTGAGTTGGTAAGCCAATCGTGCGTTTTCGGTATTTAATGCGGCTTTATCGCTTTCAATTTGAAACAAGGCCTGCCCTTGATTGATAGGTTGCCCCACAAGCACGAGGCTTTTTTGCAAAACTCCACTTACGGTAGCATAAACCGTGTATTGATTTTCGGCTTTAATAACGCCCGAAGCATAGACACTTTCGGTGATGGAACTTGGTTTGAGTTGGAATTCGTCGGTTGCTTTTTTAGAACACGAAGAAAATAGTAGCAACAAAGAAGTCAATAGAATTAATGAAGAATAGCGCATTAGGTGTGTATTATAATTCACACTCAAATTTACGAAAAATTTAATGGAAAGTAGAGCAATTCTCAGAGAATTTCAACGCTCCATTGAAGATTGTTATTGTAACACAATTCGCCTTTTACAACTTCCAATGGACAGTCAAAATTGTTGGTATACAAACCTCCGGTTCCAAGTCCTTGAGGCATCCAATTTTGCTGTAAAAAAGTCCATTGCGCAATCGCATTTAACCCAACATTACTTTCTAAAGCAGAAGTAATCCACCAGCCAATTTGATATTTATTAGCTAAATCAATCCACTCTTTTGTACCGCGAAAACCACCTACAAAACTAGGTTTTAAAATAATGTATTGCGGCTTAATTTTTTGCAAAAGCGCTTCTTTTTCTTCTACTGAAAAGATACCTATCAACTCTTCGTCTAAGGCAATAGGAAAAGGCGTGTTTTTACACAGTTCTGCCATAGTGTCAGTATTGTTTTTAGCAATAGGTTGTTCAATACTATGTAATTTATAACCAGCCAATTGATGCAATTTATCTAAAGCTTCATTTGTAGTAAAAGCGCCGTTTGCATCTACCCTAATTTCGATAGTATTTTCATCAAAATTTTGACGAATAAAGTGCACTAATTCGAGTTCTTTTTGGAAATCAATCGCTCCAATTTTGAGTTTGATGCACTTGAAGCCTTGAGCCAATTTTTCTTCTATTTGTTGCTTCATAAACGATGCTTCACCCATCCACACCAAACCATTGATGTTGATGTTTTGAGTGCCTTGTGTAAAAGCGGAAGGAAACAATACAAATGGGTTTTCTGAAGCCAAAGATTGGAATGCCATTTCTACCCCAAACTGTATCGATGGAAACGCTATAAGTGCTTCCCAAAGTTGGTCTTTTCCCAGGTGAATGTTAGCACACGTCCATTGCAATTTTTCCTCATAATCGGGTCGGTCGTCTGCACTGAGTCCGCGAAGAATACCACACTCACCTATTCCCTTTTTTCCGTTGTCTTCAAGAACAATGAACCACGTTTCTTTTTCATTCATAACACCTCTAGAAGTTCCTGAAGGGCGTTTGAAGTGTAAGAGGTATTTTTGGTAGGTGGCTTTCATGATTGAATTGTTAGTTACTGAGGTGCTGAGGGACTAAGATAGCCAAGACACATAGAACCTTAGATTCTCAGTACCTATTCCATAAAAAACAAAGGCTACTCTAAAATGCGCATGATTTTTTTTAAATTATCTTCTGGTAAACGGCATTTTTTGAACAGTTCAAAATCTTTTTTGGTTTGTTGTATCCAAGTGGTTTTGGCATTGACGTTTTGATTTTTATACTTTTTATGAATGTCTTTAGCCTCCGAAATGCGGTCTGTAAACAAGTACAAATGTGCTAATTGCAATTGCAAGTTGATGTCGGTAGGGTCTTTGACAATAGCCTCATTGAGTGTTTTTTCCGATTTGTCGTATTGTTTGGATAAAATGTAATAGTTTCCCAAAGTGGCATAATCAATAGATTGTGCTCTGTTTTTAGCAATTAATTCCGATTGTATGATGGTTATGGCGTCGTCAAAATTACCTTTATTGATGGCCGCGTAAGCACGATCTCTAAATAGACTGTAGTATTTTTGGGTTTCTCCTGTTTTCTTCAAAGCGTCATCGGTAGCTTGTTCTATGGCTGCAGTTCTCTCGATAGGCAATAAGTTAGAAAACTCTTTAAAAGTATATTTTTGAGATAGTTTTTCTAAAAAAGCCGCAGAAAAGGTGTCTTTTCCAGTTAAGGATTTATACACTTTGAGGGTTTTGCTCAAGGCTAAGATTTCGTTTTTAGCGTCAACATCCCAACCACGACTGGCTTTAGTATCCACCCAAGGCACGACTTCAAGAATGACTTTCTCATTCATCACCCAATTATTGCTTTGAAACGCAAAATATAGATTTTGTGTTTTGGAATTGAAACAGTCCGACCCTTTCGATTTTAGAATACGTGCTTCTTTATTGATGGGTGTATCTTGAACCAAGCAGGCTTTGTCATTTTTGGCGGTAGTTAAAAACAAATCAGCTTCCTTGTCATCTGCAAAAATAGCATACTTGCATTTGTCATCGCCTGATATGGTTGACAGCAAAAAAACCGCACCAGCTGTTCCTTGGCTGATTCCGGTTGGATCTGGAATGGCTTTGAGCACCGAAACTAAACTCGATGACAACTTTTGATTGTCGTCTAAAAGTGTAATTCTATAGACGATTTCGGTCGTTCCTTCAGGAAAATCGGCAGTCTTCACGACTTTCTTTTCACCTGCACGTAACGTGACGGTTTCGTTGGTCGTTCTGATGTTGTCCCAATACCCATCTTTGTATTGTGCTGTAATAACACCAAAAGTCAATACCGATAGTAGGAGATAAAATTTCTTATACATTGTAATTTGATTCAATACGATTACTAATTAGCCCTGATGGAAGCGAGCTACCGTGTAGCGCGGACAGCAGGAATAGGGTTTACAACAATTTGCATACCATTCGCTTCAAACAAGCTTAAAAAAGATTTATAATTTGATACTTTCTCCGATATCCAGCAACATCAAGTCTTTGCCGGCATCAAAGAATTTCTTTTTGGCTTCATCGTGATTGATTTCGATATACCCAAACGTGTCAAAATGCACGCCGAGTACTTTATCACAATCGACAAAATCGGAAGCAATAATGGCATCATCCACATCCATTGTAAAGTTGTTTCCAATAGACAGAATGGCTAAATCGAGTTTGGTACGCATTGGAATGAGTTTCATGTCCATAGTTAGTGCTGTATCGCCCGAAATGTAGATGTTTTTGTGTTCGCCTTCAATTACGAATCCAGCCGGATTTCCGCCATAAGAGCCGTCGGGAAACGAACTGGAATGAATGGCGTTGACCAATTTTACTTTACCAAAGTCGAATTGCCAGCTACCACCATGATTCATTGGATGGTATTTTAGGCCTTTATTGCCATAATGCACCGCTACTTCATAATTTGACACAACAACGGCATCCGTGCGCTTTGCAATGGCTTCAGCATCTAAAATATGGTCTTGATGCGCATGCGTTAGTAAGATGTAATCGGCTTGAAGCGTGTTGATGTCAATATGAGACGCTTTGGGATTGGCCGTGATAAATGGATCAACAAGTATGTGTTTGCCACTTACTTCAATTGAGATGCACGCATGACCGTAGAATGTGATTTTCATAATTAGTTGGTGTAATAAATGATTAAATCTGAAAGAAAATATATCAATGATAAAGACAATAAAATAGACAATAAGAACGTACTTAAAGCCAATTTCTTTAATTCAGGATCTAATAATTTGGGTTCTTTATTTTCAGCCACTCTCAATAAATGAGCTGATAATGGAATGTAAGCGATTAAGAAGAAATAAAGATCAAAATTAAAACGTTCGGGATTTGGATCTCGGTAACTGAAATCGAAAATTACCGCAAAAAGCAACATCAATACCATAGCCGAAATCACTAAAAAGAAATGGTATTTTTTAGCCCAAGCACCACCATTTTTGACAACGATGGTATTTTTACCTGATTTTTTATCAGATTCTTCGTCGCGCATGTTGTTCAGGTTCAATACCCCAACACTTAAAAATCCGATGGCTGTTGCCGGCATAAGTAACAACCAATCCATTTGTTTAGAAAACATAAAATACACCCCGAAGGTACTTACTATTCCGAAAAAAGTAAACACAAAAACATCGCCCAAGCCACGGTATCCGTATGGATTTTTGCCCACAGTATAACGAATGGCAGATGCTATAGCTAAAATGCCCAGCACAAAAAAGATAATCGAATACAAGAAATATTTCCCTTTAAAAGACACATAAATGAGCAACATGGCCGATACCAGTGTTAGAAATGCGGTAATGAAAATAGCATAACGCATTTCGCCTGGCGTGATCAATCCGCTTTGAATGGCGCGTTTCGGACCAATACGGTCTTCGTTGTCGGTGCCTTTTACCCCATCACCATAGTCGTTGGCAAAATTGGATAGAATTTGTAATCCTAAAGTGGTAGAAAGTGCTAAAATGACAATTTTCCAGTTGAAAATCCCTTGCGACATCGCATAAAAACTACCTACCAAGATTCCGGATACCGAAAGTGGTAGTGTTCTAACTCGTGCGGCTTCAATCCAATGTTTCATATGATACTAAATTTTAGATATTAGATTTTAAATTACATCCAATTACTGTCGGATGTTTCGATTTCGTACAGCCAAAGGTTTACGTAATCTTTGATGGTATCGTATTGTCCTAAATAAAAAGTAAGACTTCCGCCTGCAGTGTGCATCGTTAGCGAACCAATATTTAGATTTTTATGCCAAAACAATTGTGAGGTTGTTAGGGCTTGTATTTTTTTTATTTCAATAATTTCGTGGTCTACATCCCAAGCGCCACTTTGCTTGATGATGTGATTGTCACTAATAAACAAACGGTAATTCCGGAATCCAAAAAAATGAATAATTAGCGAAAAAACCGTGTAAAAAATGGCAAAGTGCGTGTATTTAAAAACCTCAGCATCTATTCTTTTTCCGAAAAAATAAAACCCTGTTAAAGGTAGTACAATAGTAAGGAAAATTGAAAAAACCAATTTACGAAAATTAGGCAGCATCTTTACGCCTTTTTCGGGTAATTGTTTAAAAATTAACTTTAAAATTTCGTCTCGTTCTGTAGCATTACAACCCGGAATCTCAATAAGCGCTTTCTTTTGTTTCTTTTCGTCGCTAATAGCTTGCTTAATTTTGATTTCGAGCACGTTGAGCTTTTTCTGAAAATAGTTTTGAGATAGGTTTACGATTTGTACTTTTTCGGGTTTCAAAATTGTGCTTTCGGTATTGATTAATCCGTATGACATCAATAACGAGCCTTTTTGTTTCGAAATCGTCAAATCAAAATACTTGATTACCGTTCGACCAATATTGATTAAAAATACAATCGTAAACAACACGATAATAAAAAACAAAATTGAGTAAATTACTGGATAATTATCTACCAGCTTTTCGATTTTATCGCCATCAATCACATCATCTTTACCTATGTTTCTTAGGTTGTCAAGTATTGTAAAAAAGAACGTTAAAATAAGCCCAATGCTTCTCACATAATTGGATGTGATGCCTACTTTAAACAAACTTGACAAACTGATTTTCAAGAAAGGATGCACTTCATTCGAAACCGTTACTTTAGGTTCGTTTTCTTCAGAAAATTCCGTTACCTTCTGTGATTTCTGTAGTTCGTTATCCAATAATTTGGCTTTTAATGCCAAGGCTAAATCGTGTGAAATGGCTTTGATATCGCCTTCTTTTTTGTCGCTTCCAGCCGTATCAACACTTAGTGCATAAATACCAATAAGTCGTTGAATAATATTTTGATGAATGTTGACTTGTTGGATTTTATTAAGTTGAATGGTTGTTTTGGTTTTGTTAATAATACCATCGCTGACAATAAATTCGTCGTGTTCGGCATCAATATAAAACGTAAAATTTAGGTACCGTAAATAAGCCACAACTCCAACCAATAGTAACAATCCTACTATTCCTAAAAACACAAAAATCTTACTCAAGGTATCGGCCTTGAACATTACAATTAAAACCAAAGGCAAAAATGCCCTTGCAAATTTTTGCAAAGAATCCACAAAAATGACCAAAATACCAATAGGCGATTGGCGTTGCGGCTGGTTGAAATTGGCTTCCATTACAATTGTTTTTGAATTTTACCCATCAATAACTGTTTGATGTTTTCGGCCTCTTCTTTGGCGATACCTGGAATTTCCAAATCACTGGAATTACCGCCTGCCGTAAAGATTTCAACTTTGGCTAATCCAAAAATTCGAGACACAAAACCTTCATGTAAGGCTACGTGTTGCACTCTATTGTACGGAATTACCATAGTACTTGTTGCGATGAGACCACTTCTGTATATTACATCGTGATTGCGGAAAGCAAAAGCTTTTTTCTTGAAAGCCAATCGGTTTAACAAAATTGAAACACTAAAAACCACCAAAAAGGCTACCAATATTGGCAAACCATAATTGGAGAGCTCTTCGGCACTGTACCAAATTACGCCTACTGCAATTCCTAATATGAAAAAAACAACCAACAAGTTAATCAATTGCACATTCCAATATTTAGTATGCAAAGGCGTTAATGAAATCGCTTCATATCGCGGAAGTTTCTTGGTATCTATAGCTTCGTTAGTGAAATTTTCCATACGTTATTTTTTGATTTTTGAAGAAAAAAGTTGAATTACGTTCTCGATTATGGCAACCATTTTTTATCAAAGTTTGGCTTGCGTTTTTCTAAAAAGGCATCCCTTCCTTCTTTTGCTTCATCGGTCATATAAGCCAATCGGGTAGCTTCACCAGCAAATACTTGTTGGCCAACCATACCGTCATCGGTTAAATTCATAGCAAATTTGAGCATCTTAATGGAAGTAGGCGATTTGGCTAGAATTTCTTGTGCCCATTGATAAGCTGTATCTTCTAATGCATCATGCGGAATTACGGCATTGACCATTCCCATTTCAAAGGCTTCTTGTGCTGAATAATTTCGACCTAAGAAAAAGATTTCTCTAGCTTTCTTTTGTCCAACCATTTTAGCCAAATAAGCCGACCCATAACCCCCATCAAAACTAGTGACATCGGCATCGGTTTGTTTGAAAATGGCGTGTTCTTTACTGGCTAAGGTCAAATCGCATACCACATGCAAACTGTGACCGCCACCAACAGCCCAACCGGGAACCACACAAATTACGGCTTTGGGCATGAAACGAATTAAACGTTGTACGTCTAAAATATTCAATCGATGGTAGCCATCATCGCCTACATAGCCTTGATGACCACGCGCTTTTTGATCGCCGCCACTACAAAACGACCAAATGCCGTCTTTAGAACTTGGTCCTTCCGCAGAAAGCAAGACTACTCCAATAGAGGTATCTTCTTGAGCATCGTGAAAAGCTTGCAGTAATTCGGCTGTAGTTTTAGGACGGAACGCATTGCGAACGTCGGGACGGTTGAATGCAATTCGGGCCACACCGTTGCATTTTTTATACGTAATATCTTCAAATTCCCTTGCGGTAATCCAATTTATATCTGACATATTCTTTTTTTTAAGGGTAAAAATACTATTTTTATAACTTATTTAAAAAGAAACTTATAATGAAAAAAATATTTGGATTCTTATTCCTCTTAACCTATTCAATTTCAGCGGTATCACAAACAAAAGCCACCTCATTTCCGGGTGCCGGTTTTAAGGCAGCTTTTCCGAATAAACCCGAAGTGGTAAAAAATGATGTTGATTCTAAAGTTGGTAAAATAGCAACCACCACTTATAATTGTGAAGGTGAAGATTTTTTAATTGTACTTTCGGAAAGTATTTATCCGGCTGAATTAATTAAAAAATTAGACGGCGCTGGAGTTCAAGGAATTTTAGACGGCGCCAAAAACGGTGCGGTTAAGAACATTGAAACCCAATTGGGAGGAAAATTTGTGCTTTCTACGGATGAAAAATTCTTATTCAATGAGAAATACTCCGCTGCAAAATTTGGAGGTGCCATAGAAGACGTTACCATGGAAACCCTCTGCATTGTTAAAGACAATCATTTTTTTATTGTGATGGTTATTGGAAATACCAAATCTGAAGTCGCGATACAATTTGTAAATTCGTTTCAACTCAACGAGTAATCAAAATATTGCCGTATCGGATGTTTGAAATTGAAAACTATCTCCTTACTTTTGCATCAAGAAACACAAACAAAACTTAACTTAGGATTACACTATTATGAACCGATTCTTATCTTCCAAAAACACCTTTACGATTGCCATCTTATGGGGCATTGTATTGTTTTTCATCGCGATGTTGGTCTTGAATCTTGAAAAAGGAAATATACCAGTGATTCCATTGATTATTATATCTTTAGTGACTGGTTTTGTGTTATGGGTTTTATTAGATACTCGATACGTGATAAAAAACAATTTTTTACTGTATCGTTCGGGCCCTATTCGTGGTAGAGTTGACATTACTAAAATCAAATCTATTAAACGTTTTTCGGGATTGAATGTTCCAGTAATGTTGAAACCCGCATTGGATACAAAAGGTTTTATTGTGACCTATAATCAATTTGACGATTTATTCATATCTCCAAAAATGAGTGATATTTTTATTCAAGAAATAAAAAAAATCAATCCACAAATTGAAGTGATTTAATACAAAAAGGAAGCCAAATAGCTTCCTTTTTCTTATCCTATTTTTACCGAAGTCATGGTTAACGAACCACCTACAGGTTTGTCGTTAAAGAAACTCACCTCCTCTTTATCATCGCGCAATGCAATGTTGTATAACAACGGATAATAATGATCGGGTGTTGGAATGGCCAGTTTGGCAGCTGCATTTAATTTTTCATAGGCAATCAACGATTTAAAATCATTAGTTGCTATTTTTTCTTTGAAGATGGCATTCATTTCAATCGCCCAATCAAAACCATATTCAGGTTCTTGCAACTTATCCCAAGCCACCATTCGAAGGTTGTGTACCATGTTTCCACTACCAATAATCAATACGCCTTTTTTGCGCAAAGAAGCGAGCTGTTTGGCCAAATCATAATGATATTGAGGCGGTTTGTTATAATCGATACTCAATTGAAGCACCGGAATATCGGCATTGGGATACATGTGTCGCACCACAGTCCAAGTGCCATGGTCTAATCCCCAATCGTGGTCTAATCCTACTGGTGTAGCGGTGATTAATTCAGATGTTGTTTTAGCCAATTCGGGGCTTCCTTTGGCAGGATATTCGACATCAAACAAGGCCTGCGGAAAACCACCAAAATCATGAATCGTTTTAGGATTTTCCATTGCGGTTATGTGAGTGCCATTAGTCAACCAATGCGCCGAGATTACTAAAACGGCTTTGGGTTTGGGTATTTCTTTACCAAACTTTGCCCAAGTTCTAGAAAACTCGTTGTCTTCAATTCCGTTCATTGGTGACCCATGACCAATAAATAATACGGGGAGTTTGTTGTCTTCTTCGGTTAATTCTTTAGTCCAATTGTAAAACGGCTGTAGTGATGCCATGGCTGCTCCTCCTATGAGTGTTTTGATGAATGTTTCTCGTTTCAATGCTACAACATTTGTATATACAAATGTACTAATATTTTGAGACAAAATTTACTTCATAAGAAAATATTAACATAAAAAAAAAGCAGATTAGCAGATTTTGGTATCAATCTGTCAATCTGCGGTTTTTCCATATAATTGAAATTTCTATTGTATCAAATAAATCCCATCGTCTTTAATCTCAATCAATTTCTCTTTGTATAAAAGTCCGATTGCTTTTTTAAACGTCTTTTTGCTCATCTTCAAAACCGTTTTAATATCTTCGGGATTAGAATTGTCGTTCAATCGCAAGAAACCTCGACTGGCTCTCAATTCATTTAAAATAATTTCCGAATTGGGTTCGATGTTTTCAAAACCTTGTTTGTGCAACGAAACATCTATTTTTCCATCAGGACGAATAAACTTTATGTAGCCTTTCATCTTATCTCCAGTTCGAATGGTATCGTCATAAACCTCATCTTTGTAGACCAATCCTTTGTGTTTTTGGTTGATGATGACGTTGATTCCGATGTCTGTAATATGAGAAATAATCAAATCAACTTCTTCTCCTTTTTCAACCGTGATATTTTCATTATCCAAAAACTGATTGGTTTTACTAGAAGCCACTAACCTCTTGGTTTTTTCGTCCATATAAAGATACACCAAATACCGTTTTCCTTTTTCCATCGGACGCGCTTGCTCTTTAAATGGAACTAAAATATCTTTTTCCATGCCCCAATCCATAAAAGCCCCTACTTGATTGGTATAATTCACACGCAAAAGAGCAAATTCGTTTAAGAAAACATAAGGTACTAAAGTAGTCGCTACTGGACGTTCTTCATGGTCTAGATACACAAAAACGGTGATTTCCTCTCCAATTTCAAATACTTTGGGAACGTATTTATTGGGTAACAGTACATCATCTTCTTCATTTCCGTTTCCTAAAAATAATCCCACTTTGGTATCGCGTAAAATGGTAAGCGTATTGTATTGGCCGATGTTAAGCATTTTCTTGAATTTGGGCAAAGGTATGAAATTGAATTAGGAATTGTGAATTTAGGAATTAGGAATTGATGATATGTAGCTAAATTGATTACATTTGAATACCAACAAAGCTGTAATGTCAAAAAAAGACGAAAATAAAATTCAAGCCGAAGAATCTGATTATTTATACATTCAAACATCTCAACTTCCCAATTCGGGCAAAGGTTTGTTCACCGCTATTGCCATATATAAAGAGGAAATTATTGCCGTTTTTAATGGTGAAGTTTTATCAAATAAAGAAGCTGCTATACGTTCAAAAAAAGGATTAGACACCTATTTTATGAACTTACTCAACGGAACCATTTTAGATTGCATGACTACTGATGGTTTTGCAAAATACGCCAATGACGCTTGTGGATTTTCAAAATCTGACTTTAAAAACAATGCCAAAATAGCCTTAGACGAAAACAACCAAGTGTGCTTAATAGCACTCAAAAAAATAAAAGCTGGAGACGAAATTTTTTGTGATTACGGGAAGAACTATTGGAAGAAACACGGTTAAACCAACTCCTTAAAATACTGCAACAACACCTTGTCGTTCTCTAATGTTGGTGTAAACACTTCTAATAAAGCGGGTTTTTCATCATTTGAAAATAGTGTTTTTAAACTTTTATCTAAAGTAGTCTCATTACTCGCCGTTAAATAATTAAAGCCATACATTTTGGCTAAATGTTCGGCAGTCAAACAATGTGAGGTTTCAAAAAACGTATTGAAAACAGGCGTCTCATCATGACCTGGAAGAATTCTGAAAATGCCACCACCACCATTGTTTATCAAAATAATTTTGAAATTTTTCGGAATGTATTGGTTCCAAAGTGCGTTGCTGTCGTATAAAAATCCGATGTCGCCAGCGATAAACACGTTGGGTTTTCCACTTCCTACCGCCGCTCCAATTGCCGTTGATGTACTACCGTCGATACCGCTGGTACCTCTATTGCTAAACACTTCAATGCTTTTTTCAATGTCAAACAATTGAGCATACCGAATGGGCGAACTGTTGCTGATTTGCAATTGCGAATTCTTCGGCAAAGTCGGAATGACTTTTTCAAACACTTTTAAATCGGTAAACGGAATTTTAGCTAAGTATTCGATACTTTTTTGTTGACGTAACGTCTTTATATCTTGAGCCAATTGATTGTAATCACTTTCCACTGTTGCTGTAAAAATGAAAAACGATTCTAAAAACAAATTAGGTGTCGCCTCAAAATGCTTGGTCAAACAACCAAAGGTATCGTAAGCTCGTAAAGTATCGATATGCCAATGGTGATTTGGCTTGTATTTTCGTAAAAAAGCTTTAATGCGTTTGGACACAATCATGCCGCCAAAAGTCACTAAAATATCGGGTTGAAAAGCTAGAAAATCGTTGTGGGTGAACGGTGTAATTATCGAATCAATAGTGTTAATAAACTTCGGATGGTGCAAATTGGATGTCGTTTCAATGAGCACCACAACCGAAGGATCATTGGCTAATTTATCAAGAAACTTTTGCTCAACGGCATTGGGTTCGTTAACGCCAACCAACACCAATTTCTTTTTGGAAGCAT
Source organism: Flavobacterium sp. FG139 (assembly GCF_057809695.1). Classification (NCBI taxonomy): domain Bacteria; kingdom Pseudomonadati; phylum Bacteroidota; class Flavobacteriia; order Flavobacteriales; family Flavobacteriaceae; genus Flavobacterium; species Flavobacterium sp. FG139. Next base: position 35,618 of record NZ_JBMDKL010000010.1, on the reverse strand, counting down.
TCCAAATGGAAGCATATTCCGAAATCGGTTCGTCATAGATAAAATCGGTTGCAACTGATGAAACTATTTTTGGTTCCACAGTCAATTCAGAAACCGTTTCATACAACGGTTCTTCAAAAGGCGCATTGATGTGTACTGGCCCTTTTTGGGCGAAAGCCGTATGAATCGCTTCGTTTATTGAATAATCATTTTCATCGGAAGCGTCCTCGGTTAGATTGGCATTGAATAACGAATGATTGGCAAACACATTTTCTTGACGAATGGTTTGTCCGTCGCCAATATCAATCTTGCTCTGAGGTCTATCGGCAGAAAGCACTATAAAAGGAATCTGACTGTAAAACGCTTCCGCAAATGCCGGATAATAATTCAGCAATGCCGAACCCGAAGTACACACAACGGCAACCGGTTTTTTGATTTGTTGCGCCATTCCTACGGCAAAAAATGCCGCCGAACGCTCGTCAGCAATACTGTAACAAGTAAAATCGGGATGACTCGCAAAGCCTATTGTTAATGGAGCATTACGTGAACCTGGAGAAATTATGATAGTGGTAATTCCTTTAGCGCGAAATATTTCGATAATGGATTGTGCTAAAGGTATTTTTGGGTATGTCATTTTTATGGAGTTGCAAGGGTACAAAGTTACAAAGTTGTAAAGTATTTTCAAGAGGTTGGTCAAGTTTTATTATTTTTGAAGTCAATTCTCATACTATGGAAATCAATATCAGAAATTACCACATTGAAGATGCACCAGCCATTTTAGAAATCATCAATTACAATATTCTAAACTCAACCGCTTTGTATGATTATGAACCGCGAACGTTAGCCAATCAATTGGCTCTTTTTGAAGACAAACTCCAAAAAAGATTTCCAATTGTAGTGGCTGTTGAGAATGGAATTGTAGTTGGTTTTGGGTATTATAGCGAATTCCGATTTCGTGAAGCCTATAAATTTACGGTAGAACATTCGGTGTATGCACATCCTAATCATTTGGGAAAAGGTATTGGTAAACTTCTTCTACAAGAACTCATTCATTTGGCGAAAGCACAAAAACTGCACACCATGATTGGCGTTATTGATGCCGAAAATCAAACCAGTATCGATTTTCATAAAAAATTCGGGTTTGAAATTGCAGGCACTATTAAAGAATCTGGATTCAAATTTGACCGTTGGTTGCACAGTGTTTTTATGCAAAAAATGCTTTAGACTTTTCATAGAATAGACATTTAAAACCAGATTTTACAGGTATCAATCGTTGTTAGAATAATAATAATCAAAACAATTGACCAATTTTTTGGACTTTGCCAATTTGGTTTATACTTTTCCCTAAATTCCTTCGCATTAAGTAATATTGCATTTGTAAAAAACAAAATCATAAGAAGAATTAAATACAAATACTCTAGATTTCTCCAAACAATATGAACTTGTTGGAGCAGCTTTAAAATATATTGCAACGAAATAATCCCAAAACTAAACCACATTGTAAAACCAATTATCCAGCCTTTAAAATGATTTTTAATCAATAAAATTCCTGACGTTAAAAAAAGTAATGCTTTGAATAAAGGCAGGAAATTGTTTTTAAAGATTTTATAAAATGACAAATATTTCCAACCCAAATTACTGTCATTCAAATAATATTCTATTGTAACCATGTTACTGTAAAAAATTATGTAAATTAATGTCAACCCAAATATTATTTGTAGTGAGGCAATAATTTTTTCAGTAATTACCCATGGCTTTGTCATTTCATTTTTTTCTTTTTATTAAAAATTTTACTTCAATATTTCCTCAAAATTCGGTTTGAAATAATTCGGACCTTTCATCACCTTACCGTCTTCTCTGTAAATAGGTTTGCCGTCTTCGCCAAGCTTACTCATGTTACTTCGTTGAATTTCGTCAAACACTTCTTCTATTTTATGTTGCAATCCGTGTTCGATTATGGTGCCACAAAGAATATAAAGCATGTCGCCAAGAGCATCGGCGATTTCTACGATATCATTATTCTGAACGGCTTCCAGATATTCTTCGTTTTCTTCTTTCATCAAATTGTAACGAAGCATGTTGATTTGTTTCCCCAAATCGGCTTTAATTATTTCGCTTACACCTAATCCAAAAGCGGTATGAAATTCTTTAACAGAGTTGATTTGTTTTTGCATTTTACTTAAAATTAATTATGAAGCCAAAATACAAATTATGAATTCAAATGCCTAAATTTGTTGAAAAATTACTAATTATGTTTACAAAAGGGCAATTGATCTTTGCGGGCTTTTTTATCGTAGCATTTGTAGCTGCCATGATTTATGCATATGGCAAAGACAAGGCATTACACAACAAATTTTATAAAGGAAACTACAAGATATTATTGGGTTTTTTCGGGTTTATACTGGTGCTTTTTTTAATTAAAATATTCTCTAGGCATTAATAATCAATTCTTAACTTAAAGTTTTTTTTATTGAATTCACGGTAAAACAACTTCTATTTTTAGAATTGTGTAACGATAGATTTATTTTTATTATATTTACGTCGCAATTGCTTAACCTCTAATGAGAATACTCAAATACATATTTTTATTACTTTTTTTAATCCTAATTGGATTGACGGTTTTTGTATCAACACAAAATGCCAACTATGATGTGACCCGAAGTAAAGTAATTAAAAATCCTAGAGCTGTAGTATTCAATTACATTAACGATTTTCGAAATTGGGAAACCTTTGCTTCATGGATTCAAAACGATGCCTCTATGAAATTCACCTATCCCGAACTTACTATGGGAAAAGGCGCTTCGTGCAGTTGGACAAGTGACAGCAGCGATGGAAATTTAAAAACCTATTTGGTAAAAGAAAACGACAGTATTGCACAACAAATGATTCAAAATGGCGAATCGTCTACCATTTCATGGAAATTTAAAGATACTACAGGCGGTACCAAAGTGACTTGGAGAAGCAAAGGCAAACTGGATTTTAAATCAAAAGTCTTGGCTTTTTTTCAAGGTGGAATTAATTCAGTGGTGGGTGATTCGTATGAAAAGAGTTTAGAAAATCTGAACAAAACCCTTGACTACGAAATCAACACCTATAAAATTAAAGTTAACGGTGTAGTGAATAAGCAAGGTGGATTTTACTTAAAACAATTCATGCACTGCAAACAAAAAGAGGTTGATCGTTACGTCAAAATATTAGTACCAAGAATGGAGCGCTTTTTTGAAAAAAACAAATTAACGGCAAACGGGAAATTATTTATCATTTACCATAAATACGATCGGGCCAATGACGACATACGATTTTCGGTATGTATGCCGGTTAGAGATTCCATTCACATCATGCCGGGAAGCGATATAGAATCGGGTGAAATGCCAAATTACACCTCGTTAAAAACGACTTTGGTTGGCGATTATTCGCATACGCAAATGGCTTGGAAAAAAGCGTTCAATTACATTTCCGACAATCATTTGGAGCGCAATCGTTCAGGACAAGTGATTGAAGTATATGTAAAAGGACGAAATGATGTTAAAAGTCCGTCCAAATGGGTAACCGAAATTTATGTACCTGTTTATCCAAAAGCAACTCCAAAACCAGCCTATCGAAAACCAACCGATTCCACAGCGGTTGCGGTTCCGTCTGAGAATGCTGCTCCTTAAAAAAATCATAAAAAAAGAATTTGAAACAAGTTCCGATTAAACCTTTTCGAGTATCTTTATTCTTATAGATAAATTTTCGCCTTGCAAGAAGAAAAGGAATTCATACAAGAATTATTAAATCCTAAAACGCAGAACATTGCGTTTCAAAAACTCTTGCGCGAGTATCAAAAACCGTTGTACCATCACATTAGAAACATCGTTTTAAATCATGACGACACCGATGATGTATTACAAAACACTTTTGTTAAAGTATTCCAACATTTAAAAAACTTCAAAGGCGAGAGCAAATTGTTTTCTTGGATGTACCGCATCGCCACCAATGAAGCCATTACCTTCATTAACAATAAAGCCAAACGCAACGGAACTACTAGTGAAGCAATGCAAACAAAAATTGTAGAAAACTTACAATCGGATGTATATTTTGATGGAAATGAGATTCAAATCAAATTGCAAAAAGCGATTGCATTACTTCCAGAAAAACAACAACTGGTTTTTAAAATGAAATATTACGAAGAAATAAAATACGAAAACATGTCGGAGATTTTAGGCACTTCGGTAGGCGCTTTAAAAGCATCGTATCATCATGCCGTAAAAAAAATTGAAGAATATATGAATCACAATTAAACCTTTTACAACAACAAACGTCTTACTAACATGAAAGATTTTAAATTAGATACTAACGAAAAAATAACTTCAGGATTTACAGTTCCCGATCATTATTTTGATGCTTTCTCTGAAAAGGTTCTGTCACAATTACCTAAAGCAGAGCCAAAAGTAGTATCCTTTTACGCTCGAAATAAACGTTGGATGTATTCGGCAGCAGCAGTTTTAGTCATTGCCTTATCCATTCCGATAGTGTATCAAATACAAAATCGAGAAGCCGAATTGACTTCGAGTGAAGTAGAAAGTTATCTGGTAAACCATACCACCCTTTCAGATGATGATATCGTTAATTTACTAGAACAAGAAGATATTGACCAATTAAAAATAGATACTCCAATTGAAAAAGAAGCCTTAGAAGAAGTACTTTCTAGCAACACCGAATTGGAACAATACATTACAAACGAAAACTAAACGGCATGAAAAATTATAAACTTATAACGATAGCGCTTTTTTTTATTTCCATAGCTACTTTTGCGCAAGATGGACCCATTAAACAGCGATTTAAAGAAAAAAAAGAACAAATTAAAGCTTTAAAAGTTGCTTATATCACTAGTGAATTGGATTTAACTCCAGACGAAGCTGCTAAATTTTGGCCTTTGTACAATGCTTTTGAAGACAAACAACAAGAAATTAGAAAGCAAAAAATGAAAGCCTTTTTAGATCGAAAGGACGACAATTCTATTGACAAATTAACTGAAAAAGAAGCAACAACGATGCTCAATCAAATGGAAAGCACCGAAGACGAATTGTATCAATTGAAAAAGAAATTCATTGCTAATTTAAAAGGTGTCTTACCAGCTGTTAAAATATTGAAACTTAAAAAAGCAGAAGAAGAATTCAGTAAAAAACTGCTGCAACAATACCGAGATAAAAAAATTGGACGATAAAAAATCACATCAAAATCTAAAAGCGCTTTTCAATGGAGAAGCGCTTTTTTTATGGCATTAATTTGTGCTAAAAACAAGTCGTACTATTTTATTTTTACCCGCAGCAATAGCTGTTGTATCATTTACAAAACGAATGGTGTATAATGAACTGTCTGCGCTAAACTGTTGCCAAGTAGCCCCTTGATCTTTAGAATAATACAATCCGCTGGCACCCACAGAAACCAGTTGCTTGCCATTACTATTTGGCACGAATTGCACACACGAAGCATAACCAAATCCTTGATGTTCCCCAACCAACTTCCAACTTTTACCACCATTGGTTGTTAAGGCTTTATTTTGAAAATTTTGAGTGGGCTTTTCATAATTTCCACCGGCTATAAATCCGATGTTTTCATTGTAAAAATCGGCGGTAAAAATACCCGTCATCGTTTCTCCTTGAACAATGGGCGTTTCATAAACTGTCCATGTAAGTCCTTTATCTGACGAATAAAAAACTCGAGATTTCTTTCCTCCAGAAACAATCCAAGTGGCATTTCCTTTAACAATAATATTGGTATTACTGGCGGCGAATGCGGCTTCACCTTCAACTACTTTCGGAAGTTTATCGCAGGACAATTTGCTCCACGTTTCACCACCATCACGAGTAATAATAATTGAAAAACAATCATCAATGGGATCACCTACAGCGATACCTTCTAAATCGTTCCAAAATTGCATACTGTCGTAAAACACTTTTTCATGGTGTTCTTCATAGACTATTTTCTTTTGAACCAAATCTTTAGAAAATTTATACAGTACAGCAGGATTCCCTACATTAACAACAAAAACAGCCGTACTCGTTTGCGCTATACTTCTAAATTCTAATTTCAGAGAATCTTTTTTTATACTACGTTCCATTTTATTGGCATCTTTTAAACTCACATACCCTACTCTATTTTTATCGGCAGCATACCAAACTTTATCCGAAGAAACGGTTATAGGTCGAATGCTAATCTTATCTTTCAAAAGGGTATCCATTTTTACACTGGTAAAAAAAGTTGTTTTATAAACTTGACCAGATTTACATGAAGAAAATAAAATAGAGACTATAAGTATAAGGAGTACTTTCTTTATCATGCTATATCATTAATTACATTAAAGATTCATTTTTTTAATCAATTGGCTTACTCATTATGGGCTTCAAATCCAAATTGAATTGCCGCTTTAAGCACATCAATATTGATGTTTTCCAACGATTTGAATTTAATACAATAGCCAGTTACCGTTGCTTTTCCTAATGTTTCTGCATACGTTTTGGCTAAATAGGTCTTATCGTTTAAACCCATAACGTAAACTGATATTCCAGTAGTATTAGCACTGATTCCAATCTGATAAAAAGGTTTGGTTGTGCCATCAGCATATTTTATGGTATAAACACCATAGCCAATATTCGGATTCGAAACCACTTTATTGTCACTGTTCTTACCATCTAGAAACCACAATTCGCAGTCAGGCCTCATTTCCAAAATAATACTATGCAACTTTTGCATTTCAATCCTTTTCAATTCCGGTTGACTATTAATATACGCTTCAATTTGTTTTTGTACCATCATAAAAAATCATTTATCCAACAAATACTGTAAATAGAATACCTACAGCTAAATAACGTTGCTAAAATACAACTTAATTTTATGTTAATGATATGTGAATGGTTCATTCTTGGCACAGAAATTGGTTTGTTCCTTTCAAATACTATTATGAACCCTATATACTTTGTATTATGAAAACTAAAATATTACTTTCGTCATTTATGAGTTTGCTGTTAGTAAATTCATTTGCACAAGACAGAACTACTGTTAATGCTACAAGTTCTGAAGTTAGTGACAATCTCGATCTTAGAGCGGTTGCTTCTATTTTTGGAGATTCTAAAGATTTAGCCGATTTCGAATTCAGGTTAAATGATCCAAAAACACAAATATCTAACTTAGATTTGAACAACGACAATCAAGTGGACTATTTACGTGTGATTGAATCGGTAGAGAAAAACGTACACTTAGTGGTGATTCAAGCCGTTTTGGGTCAAAATCAATTCCAAGATGTGGCTACCGTTGAAGTAGAAAAAGACAACAACAATCGCATGCAAGTTCAAGTGGTTGGTGATGTGTATATGTATGGAAGAAACTACATATACGAACCAGTATATGTAAGTGTACCCGTAATTTACAATTATTTCTGGGTTCCAAATTACCGTCCATACTACTCTTCATGGTATTGGGGATATTATCCAACGTATTATTATGCATGGAATCCGTGTCCAATATTTCGTTACAGACACCATATCGGATTGTGCATCAATTTTAATTACCGATACAATTATGTGAATTACAGACGATGTGAATGGGCCTACAACAATTATTATGGAAGAAGAGGAAATTATTATGAAAGAGAATATCCAAACCGTTCTTTTGAACGTCGAAATTCTGGCTTTTCAAACCGATATGAATTGGATCAAACTCGACCAAGACACGATGTAGCGTTCAACGACAACCCAAGAAATTCTGGTCAAGTAGGTCCTAGAAACTTTGACAACCCAAGAGGAAATTCGGATGCAAGCCCTAGAGGAAACAACAATGATGCACCACGAAGTAATTCATTAGGAAGTCCTAGAGACAACGCCATTTCAAATCCAAGAACCGTTTCTAACGATTCACCTAGAGGAAGTGCAACAGATTCTCCAAGAACTAATTCCTACAGTACGCCACGATCTTCTGAAAGCAATGCTAACGTATATTCTTCTCCAAGATCAAATTCAAATGATTCTCCTAGAAGTACTACATACAGTACGCCTCGGGCATCAGACAATAATTCGGTATACACTTCTCCGAGATCAAATTCAAACGATTCTCCTAGAAGTACTACATACAGTACACCTCGTGCTTCTGAAAATAATTCAGTGTATACTTCCCCAAGAGGAAATACAAGTGAATCGCCAAGAAATTCAGGATATGGTGCTGCAAGTGAGCCAAGAAGTTACGGTGGCGGAAGTACTTCTCCTAGAAACTATGGCGGTGAAAGTTCATCACCAAGAAGTTCAGGAGGAAATTATGGTGGTGGAAGTGCTTCACCAAGAGGAAATGGTGGCGGATTTAGTGGTGGTGGAAGCCGAAGTTTTGGAGGACAATCTACTGGCGGCGGTGGCGGCAGAGGCGCTGGTGGCGGCAGAAGATAATTTATAATCATACTAAACTAAAAGGCATCGAAAATTTTCGATGCTTTTTTTATTTAAAATCTTTAAAAGTAATACATTTGTACTCTTTTTTAACAAAATATTATGAGCTCAAATAGTCATAGCCATCAGCATCTTCACAGTAAATTATCTGCGGCTGGATTACTTATTACACTGGGAATTATTTATGGAGATATTGGTACATCGCCTCTATATGTAATGAATTCTATAATTGGTGACAGTGTTATTACTAAAGATTTAATTTTAGGAGGCTTATCCTGTATTTTTTGGACGTTAACGCTACAGACTACATTAAAATATGTAATCATCACACTAAGCGCCGACAATCATGGAGAAGGTGGAATTTTTGCGCTATATGCTTTAGTAAAACGAACTAAAATTCAGTGGCTAATTGTTCCTGCTATCATTGGAGGAAGTGCACTTTTAGCAGATGGTATCATTACACCGCCTATTTCTGTTTCTTCTGCTGTAGAAGGATTACGCATCTTTAAACCAGATATTCCAACAGTGCCTATTGTTATTTCTATTTTGTTTGTGTTGTTTACCATTCAACAATTCGGAACCAAACTAGTAGGTAAATTTTTTGCTCCCATGATGTTGGTTTGGTTTTCCATGCTGGGTGTTTTGGGAGTTATCCAAATGGTAACCAATCTTGAAGTTTTTAAAGCCCTAAACCCATACTATGCTTATAATTTATTAACTAGTGATGTTAGCGATCAAGGCTTTTTTATATTAGGAGCTGTTTTTTTATGTACAACTGGAGCTGAAGCGTTGTACTCTGATATGGGGCATTGCGGCAGAAAAAACATCCGCATCAGTTGGATTTTTGTCAAAACTACGCTAGTCTTAAATTACTTTGGTCAAGGCGCCTATTTACTGTTACACGAAGGAAGTAAATTGTCTGAACTTGGTGCTAACAATACCAATCCATTCTATTTAATAATGGCGGAATGGTTCAAACCAGTGGGAATTGTTGTGGCAACATTAGCTGCTGTTATTGCTTCTCAAGCCTTAATTAGTGGTTCGTTTACTTTAATTAACGAAGCCATGAGATTGAACTTTTGGCCCAAAGTAAAAATCAAATTTCCTACCGATGTAAAAGGACAATTATACATCCCATCCATCAACTGGTTGCTATTCTTTGGATGTGTTGGAATCGTTTGGCACTTTCAAGAATCCAGCAATATGGAGCATGCCTATGGTTTAGCGATTATATTGTGTATGATCATGACTACCATCCTATTGAACTATTATTTAATCATGAAAAGAGTAAAGTGGTATTTTATTGCACCACTTATCCTAATCTATCTAACTATCGAATTTAGTTTCTTAGCAGCCAACATCACTAAATTTATGGACGGTGGTTTTGTAACATTATTCATTGCTATAGTGTTAATTGGCGTTATGTCAACATGGTATTTGGCTAAGAAAATCAGTAAGAACTATACTAAAATGGTTAAGATTGATGCCTATAAAAAAGTACTGGCCGAATTGAGTGTCGATTTATCCATTCCGAAATATGCTACGCATTTGGTTTACATGACCAACTCCAATCGATCTGATGAGATTGAGGAAAAAGTAATGTATTCGATTCTTCAAAAACGTCCAAAAAGAGCCGATTTGTATTGGTTTGTTCACGTAAATATTTTGAGTGAACCTTATAAAAAAGAATTTAAAGTTACCGAAGTTATTCCAGACGATTTATACCGCGTAGACTTCTATCTTGGATTTAGAGAACCTACCAAAATCAACTTAATGCTGAAAGAAGTTATTAAAGATATGGTGAGTAAAGGTGAAGTTGATATTACCAGTCGTTATGAATCTTTGAATAAAAACAATATTATTGGTGATTTCAAATTTGTGCTTTCAGAAAAATTCCTTTCTAACGATAGTGATTTAACGTTCTTTGAAAACATTGTTATGAATGCTTATTTCTTCATGAAAAAATTCAGTTTATCGGAAGAAAAAGGATTTGGTTTGGACAGTAGTTCCGTTAAAGTAGAACAATTTCCAATGGTATTACACCCACCCGAAATTATCGATATGAAACGAATTGACTCACATGGCAGTCATTAATTTCTAAAAAATAACCCTCTTTAAAAAGAAGTATTCTTAATTTCGAAAACGTTTTTAAGAATACTTCTTTTCTTTATATAAAAAAGCAATACCTTTGCAGGCTGATTCAAGGACAATGTCCCAATTGAACGAAGATATTTTATACAATGAGATTACACCGAAATTTAGTTTATACCACTATCGATTCCCTAAACGCCATCTTTAACGAAGGTGAATATGCCGATAAAATGGTGGCAAGAGCGCTGAAAAAAGACAAACGTTGGGGAAGTTCCGATAGAAAATTTGTTGCCGAAACCATCTACGAAATTGTACGATGGAAACGATTATATGCTGAAATTGCTAGTGTCAAAGAACCTTTTGACAGAGACGATTTGTGGCGCATTTTTGCCGTATGGGCCGTATTACGTGGGTACCCAATTCCCGATTGGAGACAATTAGAAGGAACACCAGAACGCAAAATAAAAGGACGATTTGATGAGTTGTCTAAAATCAGAAAAATGAGGGAATCCATTCCAGATTGGATGGATGAGATTGGTATAAAAGAATTAGGAGAAGACCTTTGGACTAAAGAAATAGCCGCACAAAACAAACAAGCGCAAGTAATTTTAAGGGTTAATACCTTAAAAACTACTAAAGAAAAATTGCATGCCATTTTGATGGATTTGAACATTGAAACGGAGTTTTTAAAAGACCAACCTCAGGCGTTAGTATTGAAAGAACGTGCTAATGTATTTTTAACAGATGCGTTTAAAGAAGGTTTGTTTGAAGTTCAAGACGCATCATCTCAATTGGTAGCCGCTTTTCTTGATGTACAACCTGGAATGCGTGTAGTAGACACATGTGCTGGTGCTGGTGGAAAAACATTGCACATGGCCTCTTTAATGGAAAACAAAGGGCAATTGATTGCGATGGATTTGTATGAAAGCAAATTAAAACAACTAAAACTTCGTGCCAAAAGAAACGGTGCTTTTAATATCGAATACCGCATTATCGACTCTACCAAAGTGATTAAAAAACTTTATGAAAAAGCCGATAGAGTATTGATTGACGCACCTTGTAGCGGATTGGGAGTTTTAAAAAGAAATCCGGATGCCAAATGGAAATTACAACCCGAATTCATTGATAACATCCGTAAAGTACAAGCCGAAGTTCTAGAAAGTTACTCTAGAATAGTAAAACCAGGTGGTAAAATGGTGTATGCTACTTGCTCTGTATTACCCTCAGAAAATCAAGAACAAGTTAAAAAGTTTTTGACTACTGAAAACGGAAAAAACTTTACCTTTGTAAAAGATGTTAAGATACTTGCCTCACAATCAGGATTTGACGGATTTTATATGGCTCTTTTAGAACGCAAACCTTAAATCACATGAAAAAATATATTTACTTAGTACTACTTTGCCATTTTGTTGCCTTTGCTCAAATTCCAAATGGCTATTACAATAGCGCAACTGGAACCGGTTTTACTTTAAAAACGCAATTGTACAACATTGTTAGTCCGCATACTACATTGGTATACGGGTCGGGATTGTGGAATTTGTTTCAAACTTCGGATGCTCGACCTGATGGTTATGTTTGGGAGATTTATTCTAATTGTAATTTTGTTTTTGGAACCGTAGCCAATGGTGGGCAACAAGACGACGGAACTTTAGGAACAGCCGAATGCCAACGCTTTAATAAAGAACATACCTTTCCTAAAAGTTGGTTTGGCGGACAAGTGTATCCGATGTATTCGGACGCGTTCATTGTAATGCCATCGGATAAAAAAGACAATGGTTTACGCGGAAATTTAGCTTATGCTACTGTTAATCCATCGGTTACTAACAACATTGGAAATGGTTGGAGAATCGGTTCGTGTGTAACGCCAAACTACCCTTACAGCATCAATGTATTTGAACCAGCGGATCAATTTAAAGGTGATTTTGCTCGTAATTATTTTTATGTGGCGACTTGCTACCAAAACGTAATTAGCTCTTGGCAAACACTCGACCCAAGTGGTGATACTGTTTTAGATGGCAGCAGTGATAAAGTTTTTGAACAATGGTATTTGGATTTATTGTACAGCTGGCACTTAGCCGATCCTGTAAGCCAAAAAGAAATTACGAGAAACAATGCTATTTACAATGCACAAGGAAATAGAAATCCATTTGTTGATCATCCAGAATATGTAGCTCAAATTTGGGGTGCTTATTTAAAAACAAATACATTCGACTCAACGGCTGTTTCAGTTTATCCCAATCCAACTAACGATCATAAAATTTCCATTGATACCAATGCCGATATTGACACTATTCAATTAATCAACATTAACGGGCAATTAATGATGGAAGTTAAAAAACCTGTTTTTGAAAACAATTCTTATACTTTAGAAAACTTACCACAAGGTTTTTATTTCCTAAAAGTAAGTAATGGGACGCAATCGCTAACTAAGAAAGTAATCATCAACTAAAACGATAATTTATATCATAAAAAAAGAGCTTTAGAAATTTCTAAAGCTCTTTTTTTATTCCTCTTCTTCAGATGCATTGGACTTGGAATAATTGCGCCATTTCTCAATGCAATCGGCCATATCTTTTGGGATTTCAGTATCAAACCGCATCATTTCACCAGTCGTAGGATGAATAAAACCTAACGTCTTGGCATGAAGTGCTTGTCGTGGTAACGTTTTAAAACAATTATCTATAAACTGTTTGTATTTGGTAAAAGTGGTTCCTTTCAAAATCAAATTTCCACCATACCGTTCGTCATTAAACAAGGTATGACCAATGTGTTTCAAGTGCACGCGAATTTGATGAGTTCTTCCTGTTTCTAACCTACACGAAATTAGAGTCACATAACCAAAACGCTCCAATACTTTGTAATGAGTTACGGCATGTTTCCCAATTTCGGGATCGGCAAAAACAGCCATTTGCATTCGGTCTTTGACATGACGTGCTATATTTCCGGTAATAGTACCTTCGTCCTCTTTAACATTTCCCCAAACCAAAGCAATGTATTCTCTTTCGGTTGATTTATCTTCAAATTGTTTAGCCAAATGCGTCATCGCTACTTCGGTTTTGGCAACCACTAGCAAGCCTGTAGTGTCTTTATCAATTCGATGTACCAATCCAGGCCGTTCCGAACTGTTCATCGGTAAGTTTTCAAAATGAAATGCCAAAGCATTAACCAAGGTTCCCGTATAATTTCCGTGACCTGGATGCACCACAAAATTAGCTGGTTTATTAATCACCAACAGTGCCTCATCTTCATAAACAATATCCAATGGAATATCTTCGGGATCTACCCTATTTTCAAAAGGCGGATGCGATAATAAAATACGAATTACATCAAACGGTTTAGCTTTGTAATTGGACTTTACGGGTAAATCGTTTACATAAACATCGCCATTGGTAGCTGCCGTTTGAATTTTATTTCGAGTAGCATTTGGAATCAATCCTACAAGGTATTTGTCAATTCGAGTGATGGCTTGTCCTTTAGGAACTTCAAACCTGTGGTGCTCAAAAAGTTCTTCTTCGGGCTCCTGAAAATCTATATTATTGTTCATTAGGTATGGTGTCTGCTGGTGTTGTATTAGGAATAGAATCTAATTCGGTATCATTAAACACTACTTTTCCATCGCCAAGTACTAAATCAATTTTAGAAGATTTTAAAACTTTGGTACCTGCTTTTATTTTTTTGCCATTCATCCACATTTCAAGAACCATGTCTTTTCCGATGTAAGGTATGTATTTTATGGTTCCTTCTTGCAAACCAACAGCTTTCAAGGTTGGTACCGCTTGACGATAGGTTTTTTCAATCAAATCGGGTACTGCAACCATTTTAAAGGTAGAAGCATTCAATTTTATATAAATCGTTCTGCCGCCTTTTACCTTAGAACCTGCGGTTGGCTCTTGTTGGACTACTGTCAATTTAGGGAATTTCGGGTTATAATCTACCGTGTCAATAATTTGATAATCTAAATCAAGTTCATCTAATTTCTGTTCGACTTGATCGGGATTCATTTTAGCCAAGTTGGGAACCGTAATTTCATCACCATGATTAGTAATAAACGTTATCCAATGAAAAAACAAAAAAGCGATAGCACCAACAATAACTAATGCTGCTAAAATTTGAGCGACAAAAACTTTACTTGTTAGATATTTTTTAAAACTCATAAAAATAGTATTTATCGCAAAGATATAATTTTTAGTTTCAACATTTGTACTAAATTTGTATTGTAATCTAAATAAAAACGAATGAACGTAGCTGTTGTTATGGGCGGATATTCAGATGAATCTGTAATATCATTACGAAGTGGTCAATTAATTTTGAACAACTTAGACAAAAATAAGTACCAAATCTTTGAAGTACACATTCTTTTAAACGAATGGTATTGCTTAGTGGATGGCGTAAAATACCCTATAAACAAAGCCGATTTTAGTTTTTCAAAAGATACTGAAACGATTCATTTTGATGTTATTTCAAATACCATTCACGGAACGCCTGGCGAAGACGGACACATGCAAGCGTACTGGGAGTTGCTGGGGATTCCGTATACCGGATGCAATTTCTACCAATCGGCACTCACCTTCAACAAAAGAGATACGCTTTCGGTGTTGTCTAAATTTGACATTCCTAAGGCAAAATCTATCTATTTAAGCAAAGGCGATGTTATTAATGGCGCAGATGTGGCGGCTCAACTGGGTTTGCCTTTCTTTGTAAAACCAAACCAATCAGGAAGTTCGTTAGGAGTTTCTATGGTTTCCACTTTAGATGATTTTGAAAAAGCCTTAGATTTTGCTTTCGCTGAAGACAATGATATTTTGATAGAATCGTACCTTAACGGTCGTGAAATCTCGGTTGGAGTTATGAAATACAAAGGCGAAACGAAAGTGATGGGAATGACCGAAATACTGTCTCAAAATGCTTTTTTTGATTACGAAGCCAAGTATTTAGGAAAATCGGACGAAATTACACCAGCCAATGTATCAGAAGAAATTAAAAACCGTATTGAAGAAACTGCCCAAAAAGTATATGAAGCTTTAGGAATGAGTGGTTTTTCAAGAACCGATTTCATTGTCATGAACGACATTCCACATTTTATAGAAATCAATACCAATCCAGGGTTGTCGCCACAAAGTATTTTTCCACAACAAGCTGCGCATGCTCAAATGGCTATGAGCGATTTGTTGGATAACGAAATTAGTTTAGCCTTAGAAAGAAAACCAATTTGGAAAAAGTAAAATTTAGCTTATGTTAATTTTCTTCACAAAAAAAAATATCAACATAAAAAATGGGCAAATTAAAAATATAGATTGCCCTAATTGTGGAAGCAATACAAATATTATATATAATGTATTTGCTAAATATTTAAGTATTTTATGGATTCCTTTTTTTCCTTTAAACAGAACAACTACAATAACTGAATGTAGCTCATGTAAAAAGACTTATGAATATCTGAATTTTTTACCATCAGATATTAAAAAAAAGCTCCAAAATCAAAACCAAAAATATCCTTTCCATGCTCCCATATGGATGTATACAGGTGTTAGTTTAGTGTTAGTTTTTTTTCTTTATAGTTTTTACGATATTAGAAAAGAAGAAAAGAATACTAGAATGTATATAAAAAACCCAAAAGTTGGTGATGTGTATTCTATTAAAATTTCTGATGATCATTTCACTTCAGCTAGAGTAGATAAAATTAATAAAGACAGCATTTATCTTACCGATAATAATTATGAAACAGATCAAATAATAGGAATTGATGATATCGATGTTTCTAAAAATTATACTACTGTAAAAGAAGTATTGACCAAAAAAGAAATTCAAGAAGCTTACAAGAAAGAAAAAATATTTGCAATACATAGAAAAAAATGAAAAAAGCCATATTCCCAGGATCGTTTGATCCCATTACCAATGGTCATTATGACATTATCAAAAGAGGAATTTCCTTATTTGATGAAGTAATTGTTGCTATCGGAATCAATGCCGAAAAGAAATACATGTTTTCATTGGAAGATCGAAAGCGCTTTATAGAAGAAGCTTTCAAAGATGAGCCTAAAGTAAAAGTAATTACTTACGAAGGTTTGACTATTGATTTGTGTCGTAAACTCAAGGCCGATTTTATACTCCGTGGACTACGAAATCCAGCCGATTTTGAATTTGAAAAAGCGATTGCACATACTAACAGAAAATTATCAAAAATAGAAACGGTATTTCTGTTAACCGCTTCTAAAACGTCTTACATTTCATCCAGTATTGTTCGTGATGTTATTAGAAATAATGGTGATTATACGGTTTTGGTTCCGGATTCGGTGAGGATATAAATGGATGGTTAGATTATTGGATTTCTCGATAGTTGGATTTAATTTTTTCTAATAATCTAAAACTCCAATAATCTAATAATCTGAAACCTACTCCTCCTTCTTAATCACTTGTCAAGCCACTTCAATCTTAAACTTTTTCCTTTCGTTTTTTTTATCTAGAACATGATAAAATCAACGCAAATAAATTTGTGCTAATATGTGAAATCTGTGTTCTACTCCTCCTTCTTAATCACTTTTCGAGCCACTTCAATCTTAAACTTTTTCTTTTCGTTTTTTATCTAGAACATAATAAGATTAACGCAAATGAATTTGTGATAATTTGTGAAATCTGTGTTTTATTCCTCTTTCTTAATCACTTTTCGAGCCACTTCAATCTTAAACTTTTTACCTTTCATTTTCTCATCGCGAATGTTAGAAAGAAACTCTTTTACCTTTTTAGATTTTACTGCGGCAAACGAAATAAAATCTTTAACTTCAATCAAACCCAAATCACCTTTTTCCAATTTCCCTTTTTGAGAAAAGAACCCTACAATGTCAATTTTATTGAGTTTATTTTTTTTACCACCACTGATGTAAATGGTTTGAAATTCGGGTGGTTTTGGTAAAGTTGTCGCATTTTCTAGATGCAAAACTGCCATTCCATAATCTAAATACTCCATTTTCTTCTCACTTTCATGCGCAATAACATAGGCCGTTCCAGAAGCTAACATTCGAGCAGTTCGTCCGTTTCTATGGATAAATTCATCTTCTTTTAAAGGCAAATGATAATGAATAACATGTTTCATTTCGGGAATGTCCAATCCGCGAGCAGCCAAATCGGTTGTAACCAAATAACTTACACTGCCGTTTCTAAACTGAATTAAAGCGCGTTCACGCTCGTCTTGATCCATGCCACCGTGATAATAGGTTGCGTAAATTCCTTTTTCATTCAACGTATCGCTAATCCGTTCGGCAGCATCACGATGGTTGCAAAAAATAATCGCCGCTTCTGATTTTAAGGAACAAATCAAATTAAAAAGTGCGTTGATTTTATCTTTCTCTTGAGAAACCACCATTTTTAAAGAGAGATTGGAGCGCTCTTCTTCGGTTGGGATAAAATCTAAAACGATTGGGTTGATCACTCGAGTGTATTTCGGAATCTCAATATCGGATGTGGCTGAAACCAAAACACGTTTATTTAACTTATTTAACCTTGAAATGATAAACGACATTTGCTCGTGAAAACCCAATTGCAATGATTTATCAAATTCATCTAAAATTAAAGTCTGAATAGCATCTGTAGCAAAAGTACCTCTATCAATATGATCGGCAATTCTACCCGGAGTTCCTATTAAAATAGCTGGTGGATTCGACAAATTCTTGATTTCGGTATCGATAGAATGGCCGCCATAACACACATTCACTTTGTAATCAGTACCCATTTTCTTCCAAACTTGTTCAATTTGCAATCCCAATTCACGTGATGGAACTAAAATCAAACATTGTACGTCCTTACAATCGTCTAGCAACAGTTGAAAAATAGGCAACAAAAAAGCTAACGTTTTACCCGATCCTGTGGGCGATAACAACAAAACATTAGCATCGTTTAAAATAGCATCTTGGGCTATTTCTTGCATTTCATTTAAACGTTCAATGCCTATATTTAAAAGTAAATTGGTCGAATGTGGATTTTGATTCATGGCACAAAGGTAAATGCAATTCGGAATTAAAAATTCGGAATTACGAATTTAATTGCATTTTAAATACTAGGAATTCGAATGAAAACTATTCTCTTCAATAAATAATAACTTGATGTTTTCATACGAATTGTTCAAAGCCTGCTTAATTTCCTCGGGATTCAGCCACGCTACCTTTTCAATTCCTTCTTCCAATTGACCAATTGGCGTTCCTTCAAAATCGGATTGCATTTCAAACCAATGCGTGATTTTAAGTTTGTATTTTCCGTTGCGCTTAAAAATGTGGTAGGTTTTTTGAAGTTTCCTTGTAATTTTTAATTGATCAACACCTGTTTCTTCTTCAACTTCTCTAATGGCAGTAGCTTCAATTTCTTCGCCTTTTTCAGTACCACCTTTTGGCAAATCCCATTTTCCATTTCTAAAAATGAATAAAACGTCACCTTTTTTATTATACACTAAACCTCCACCTGCTTTACTAACTGGGATTTTTTCCTTAACCTTTTTAAGAATTTCTTTTTCGTCAGGATAGTATAAATAAGCTTTCTTAATCTTATTGTTGAACATTTTAACAATAAGCTGTTCTATGTCAACACTTTCAAGCAAGAACAATTGGAAGTCGGTTTCTTTGGCGACTTCATTTGTTAAAAAAAGTGGTTTATCGTTCACAAAAACTTTATACATTTGTAGTATGATTTTTAATAAAGAAACAGCTGAAAAAACAGCCGAATTGCTTTTACAAATAAATGCAATTAAATTGAATCCGTCAAATCCTTTTAAGTGGGCTTCGGGATGGAACTCACCTATTTATTGTGACAACCGACTAACACTTTCATTTCCAGCAATTAGAAATTACATTCGTGATGAATTTTCTAAACAAATTGAGGAAATTTACGGCAAACCCGATGTAATTGCTGGCGTTGCTACTGGTGCTATTGGCATTGGAATACTTGTTGCAGAAGAATTAGGACTGCCTTTTGTGTATGTGAGACCCGAACCTAAAAAACACGGAAGACAAAATCAAGTGGAAGGTTTTCTACAAAAAGGACAAAATGTTGTTGTTGTTGAAGATTTAATCTCAACAGGAAACAGCAGCCTATTGGCCGTAGAAGCCCTAAAAGCAGCCGGTGCTAATGTAAAAGGTATGCTAGCTATTTTCTCATACGGATTTGATGTAGCCGATGAAAATTTTAAAAATGCTAATGTAAATTTGAATACGTTGAGCAACTACGAACATCTTTTAGAATTAGCCGTAGAAAAACAATACATCACTGAAGAAGAACAAAAAACATTGCAAGAATGGCGCAAAAATCCATCAACTTGGAAAGTATGATATTAAATTTTAGATATTAGATATAATGAATTTAGAAAGCCCAAAAGTTACTGTAGAAAAATCTGCTGAGTATATATTTAATGCCTTATCTGAGGTAAAAAACTTTGAAAAACTAATGCCCGAAAACATTGCTAAGTTTGAAGTGCTTGGTGACGACATTTTCAACTTTGGATTAAAAGGCATGCCCGAAATAAAATTACGATTGAAAGAAGGTGTTCCCTTTTCTAAAGTTAATCTTGCCGCTGCAAGCGATAAATTGCCTTTTACTTTAGTAGCAACTATAGACGCTATTACTGAAAATTCTAGCACCGTGAAATTAGATTTCGATGGAGAATTCAATCCCATGATGGCCATGATGATTAAAGGTCCAATTTCAAAATTTATCGAAACCCTTGCCACCAATATGAACAAATTGTAATTTCATAATTTTAAATAAAAAAAACCACACCTAACAGTGTGGTTTTTATTTTAATATAACATCTGAATCTCTTTAATACCATAAGTTTTCACGGTATCGTCTTCTAAAAGAACCATCAGTTTTCCATCGGAGGTTACCCCTTGAATAATTCCCATAAAACGGTTAGCATTGGCATCTTCAAAAGGCATGGGAACACTCATTTTAAAAAGGTATTTATGAAAATCATTCCACAAAGTAGTTTCTTGATGAGAAACAATCAAACTACAATTCTTTTTAATATAAAATAGTATTCGATTCAAAATGGCATCCAAATCAAATGCTTCTTGCATCACAACTGCCATAGAAGAAGCTTTGGGCAAATGTTCAAAAGATTTTTGATTGACATTGAGTCCGATTCCAACTACCGATTCAATTTTACTGTCAGATTTAAAACTGTTTTCAATCAAAATGCCACATAATTTCTTAGTGTCTGACATAATGTCGTTAGGCCATTTTATACTTAATTTTGGGACATTATACTCTTCTAAAACTTGAACCACTGATAAAGCTACCGCTACATTCAAATGAAAAATCTCATCGGTATTATTTAAAATATCGGTAATCAAAACACTCATAATTAGGTTCTTGCCCGATTCCGAATCCCAAGAAGCACCCATTTGACCTTTTCCTTTGGTTTGATTTTTAGCAACCACCACAGTAAAGTTAGTTACAACTTGTTTCTTGGAGAGTTCTTTCAAAAAATCGTTAGTCGAATCTATGGCATCGAGTTTGATTACATTCATGGAAATTATTTTTGTAAAACAGTATTTAAACTTATGTTAAGCATCAAAAATAATGACAAATTTTGATACCTTTGCAAATTATATAAAATTTAGATGGCAAAAAAGACAGTTAGTACCGATGTTTTGTTAACAAGCATCATTAAAGGAATAGAAGAAGTAAAAGGAAATGACATCGTCATTCTCGATTTAAGAACAATAGACACAGCCGTTTGCGACTATTTTGTGATTTGCAACGGTTCTTCCAATACACAAGTAAATGCTATCGTTAATTCGGTGCAAAAAATAGTTTCCAAAGAACTTAAAGACAAACCTTGGCATGTTGAAGGTACAGACAATGCCGAATGGGTGTTGATGGATTATGTGAGCATCGTAGTTCACGTATTTCAAAAAGAAATTCGCGAGTACTATAACATCGAAGACCTTTGGGGCGATGCCGTAATCACTACACTAGAAAACAAATACTAAAAGCACTATAAATAATGTCAGAAAATAAAAAACCAGGTGGATTAAAATTTAGTCCGTGGTGGATTTCAGGAGCCATCATTTTTATGTTTATTCTATTAAACATATTCAACAGCGGCAGCATCCAAGATCCAACAAAAATATCTTCTTCCAAATTTGACGAACTTTTAAACAAAGGACAAATTGAGAAAGTAATTGTATACAACAAAGTGGAAGCTGAAGCGTATTTAACGAAAGCGGCCTTAAAAGACAAAGCCAATAGTAAAGTAGCCAAAGACCCTCTTTTTGGTGGGGTTAACAAAGGACCTCATTATACTTTTGACACAGGAAACGACGAACTTTTTCAAAAGAAATTGGACGACGCTGTCAAACAAAAAAAATTAAAGATTTTTGATTTCAAAACCAGAAGCGACTGGTCCGAATACATTGGAAACTTCTTACCAATCATTCTTTTAATTGGAGTTTGGTTATACTTTATGCGAAGAATGTCTGGCGGTGGAGCTGGCGGTGGCGGAGGTCAAATCTTCAATATCGGGAAATCAAGAGCCAAATTATTTGATGAAAATTCAGAAATAAAAACAACCTTCAAAGACGTGGCTGGATTGGAAGGCGCCAAAGAAGAAGTACAAGAAATTGTAGAATTTCTTAAAAACCCTGAAAAATATACCGTATTGGGAGGAAAAATTCCTAAAGGAGCTTTATTGGTAGGGCCTCCGGGAACTGGAAAAACATTACTAGCAAAAGCAGTTGCTGGTGAAGCCAAAGTACCGTTCTTTTCCTTATCAGGTTCCGATTTTGTGGAAATGTTTGTGGGTGTAGGTGCTTCTCGTGTGAGAGATTTATTCAAACAAGCCAAAGAAAAATCTCCTGCGATTATCTTCATCGATGAGATTGATGCAGTAGGTAGAGCTCGAGGTAAAAATAATATGTCTGGCGGAAACGACGAACGTGAAAACACACTGAACCAGTTACTTACAGAGATGGATGGTTTCGGAACGAATACTCACGTTATCGTACTAGCTGCAACTAACAGAGCCGATGTGTTAGACAAAGCCTTGATGCGTGCTGGTCGTTTTGACAGACAGATTTATGTAGATTTACCAGACATTAGAGAGCGTAAAGAAATTTTTGAAGTGCATTTGAAACCACTTAAAAAAGTAGAAGGGCTGGATACTGAGTTTTTAGCCAAACAAACACCTGGATTTTCAGGTGCCGATATTGCAAACGTATGTAATGAAGCAGCTTTAATTGCCGCTAGAAATAATAAATCGGCTGTTGACAAACAAGATTTCTTAGATGCCGTAGACCGTATAGTAGGTGGTTTAGAAAAGAAAAACAAAATTGTAACTCCCGACGAAAAAAGAGCTATTGCCGTACACGAAGCGGGTCATGCTACCGTAAGCTGGATGTTAGAACATGCGGCACCGCTTATTAAAGTTACTATTGTCCCTAGAGGGCAAAGTTTGGGTGCAGCTTGGTATTTACCAGAAGAAAGACAAATTGTAAGACCCGATCAAATGTTAGACGAAATGTGTGCTACTATGGGAGGTCGTGCTGCTGAAAAAGTGATTTTTGACACGATTTCAACTGGAGCTTTGTCCGATTTGGAAAAAGTAACCAAACAAGCTCGTGCTATGGTAACCATATATGGATTGAACGAAAAGTTAGGAAACGTAACCTATTACGATTCATCAGGCCAAAGCGAATACAATTTCAGCAAACCTTATTCTGAAGATACAGCCATGACTATTGACAAAGAAATTTCAACGTTAATTGAAGGTCAGTACCAAAGAGCTATCGAAATTCTAAAAGAAAATAAAGATAAGTTATTGCAACTTGCCGATATTTTAATTGAAAAAGAAGTCATTTTCAAAGATGATTTAGAAACCATTTTTGGTAGAAGATTATTTAAAAAAGACCTCGAAGAAAACACTGAGTTTCCTGCATAATACATCAGAACTAATAAAAATTTAAAAATCTTAATTCAAAAAATGTTTTTGAATTAAGATTTTTTTATCTTTGAAAGTTTTCAAATAATAAATAAAGATTTTTACACCATACTATGAGTCTATTCAGAAAAATATTTGGTACTGGCAATGATGCTTCCGATGAGGAAAACCAAAGTGAATATAACGCTCCAAAACCTTCTAATCTTCCGGTTGACGATTTATTTACCTTCAATTTTAAGAAAAATGGCGGTAAATTTATTTATTGTGAAAACCTTACTGAAGTTAAAGAACAATTCGAAAATATTTTAGAAGAAAACGATTGGTTTGAAAGCGAAGTATTGTGCTATGAATCAAAACTTTTTAACCTACTAGACGAAAATAAACTAACGTATACCAATCCGACAAGTCCGAAATTCTTTTTTGCTAGTTGTGAAAATCTGATTGCAGATGAAGGCTCAGTGCTGTTTTCATCGAATCAAATCAAACAAAAAAAACCAAACGAACTGCCTGATAACATCGTTATTTTAGCCACAACCAGTCAAATTCTAGAGTCTAAAAGCGATGGGTTGCGCGTGATTAAAAAGAAATACGATAAAGATTATCCTACCAACATTACCACTATAAAATACTTTGAAAAAGTTCAAGAAGAAGATTTCTTAACCTATGGCAGTTGTGCTAAAAATCTATACTTACTTCTTTTAGAAGATTTATAATAATGAATGAAACCTTAAAGCGAGCAATTTCTGGTACAGTATACATACTGTTATTACTAGCTTCTATTCTTTTTTCAACAGAAAGTTTCTTTGTTTTATTTGGAATTTTTCTTCTGATTGCAGTGTATGAATTTTGTAATTTAGTGCAAATTAATAAGGTCTTCCCTATTATTTTTTCGGCATTAGTATACACAACCATCGCCCTAATTAGTGTGTACAGAAAAGAAACCGAATTCTTTTTAAACCAAAATTTTAATGGTAAGTACAACATCGCTGTTAATCTTAATAATTTAAACATTGTATTATTAGCGATTACAATAGTGGTTTCTATAAAGTGTATCATTTTTTTGTTTTACGATTCCATCCAAAAAGTGAGTACTTCTTCTAAATACCTGTATTTACTAGGATATATCATCCTCCCATTTGTATTTATTACCAAAATTTCATTCGGAGTTAAAGACTACAATCCCAAAATCATCATTGGATTATTCATTCTAATCTGGACCAACGATACCTTTGCTTATATCGTAGGAAAATCAATAGGAAAACACAAATTATTAGAACGTATCTCACCTAAAAAAACCATTGAAGGCTTTCTTGGAGGTATTGTTTTTGCTGTTTTAGCTGGATTTTTAATCTCAAAATTCTTCATAAAAGCAAGCCCTAAATTTAGCGAACGATCCATTCTAATTTGGTGTTCCATTGCTTTAATTGTTGGAGTATTAGGTACTATAGGCGACTTAATCGAATCCAAATTCAAACGAATTGCTGGAGTTAAAGACAGTGGAAAAATAATGCCAGGCCATGGTGGTATTTTAGATCGCTTAGATAGTGTTATATTTGTAGCACCATTTGTATTTTTGTTTTATCAAATTTTAAATTATGTTTCATAAAGAAGGTTTCAAAATTATTTTAATTTCACTGGCATTATTTGTCATTTTATTATTGGCAAGTCCTTATGCTTTTTCCAATCCTTGGATTCTAAAACCCATTCAATATACTCTTCTGATATTGCTGTTGCTTGTATTACAGTTTTTCAGAAATCCAAACCGATTGTTAATCGTTAATGACAATCACATCACAGCTCCAGTAGATGGAAAAGTAGTGGTAATTGAAGAAGTATTTGAACCTGAATATTTTAAAGACAAACGGCTTCAAGTTTCCATTTTCATGTCGCCTATTAACGTTCATGTGACACGCTATGCGACCAGTGGAAAAGTAAAATACAGCAAATACCACCCTGGAAAATATTTAGTAGCATGGCATCCAAAAGCCAGTACAGAAAACGAACGCACAACTGTAGTAATTGAAAATCGCATTTTTGGAGAAATCATGTACCGACAAATTGCAGGGGCTTTGGCAAAACGAATCGTAAATTATGCCGAAGAAGGTATGAATGTACGCCAAGGTGATGATGCCGGATTCATCAAATTTGGTTCTCGTGTCGATTTGTACTTTCCTTTAGGAACCGATGTGCAAGTTAAAATTGGACAAAAAGCAGTGGGCAACAAAACCATTATTGCCATCAAATAAATGCAAGAAAAAGATTTAAATACACGCTTTGATGAAGCCGTAGAATTGGCCAACACGATGACTCAAGCCGAGTTACCGCAGGATGTGCAATTACGCCTTTATGCGCTGTATAAACAATCAACTCACGGCACCATTACCAGTAGAATCTACCCTATTTACGATTTGAGAAATGCGTTCAAAATGAATGCTTGGATGCAAATTAGCCACCTCACTCAAGACGAATGTAAAGAACTATACATAGAAGCCATTACTTCATTAGCAAAAAAGAAATAGGTATGAAAAAAATAACCTTCCTTTTATTCTGTGCTCTTTTAGCGCTTTCAATAGGTTCGTGTAAAAGAAAAAAATATACCGAAGTAGTCGAAGTACCGCTTCCAACGGCTGCAGAAAAAATAACTATTGGCTCACCAGAAGATGTAAAAGCCGAGGCTGGAGCTTTTGAAGTTGCCAAACTCAGTTACGGATACGATGCCTTAGCGCCAAGTATAGACGCTATGACCATGGAGATTCACTATTCTAAACATTATCTCACGTATACCAACAATCTCAACAAAGCCCTTGCGGGTACCGAATTAGAAAATATTCCCATTGAAGATGTTTTTAGAAAATTGGATATGAACAATGCCGATTTACGAAACAATCTTGGTGGCTATTACAATCATACCCTGTTTTTTGATGTTATCGGTCCGAAAGCAGATGGTAAACCAACAGATACTTTGTCTAGCGCCATCAATAAAGATTTTGGATCGTTTGAAGCCTTTAAAACACAATTTGAAGATGCCGCCAACAAACAATTTGGTTCGGGTTGGACATGGCTAATTGTAGACAAATCGGGAAAATTACAGATCACTACAACGCCCAACCAAGACAATCCGTTGATGCCAAGAGCCGAAGTAGCAGGAACTCCTATTTTAGCTATCGACTTATGGGAACACGCCTATTATTTGAATTACCAATACAAAAGAAAAAAATACATCGAAGCATTCTTCACAACAATCAACTGGAAAAGAGTTGGCGAACGGTATGAAGAAGCTATTGCAAAATAATTAAAATCCGCGTATTGCGGATTTTTTAATGCCAGAACCTATTCTTAAAAAAGGCATTTCGTTATCTTTACAGTCTAAAAATCAATTCTATTTTAATCCAAAATATATGTATTCAACAATTATAAAAATGAATTCTGTTGTCAAACTAGCATTCCTCATATTTACTTGCACTGCTTTAGGGCAAGAGAAAAATCTAAAAAACATTCAAAAACTAACCTTTGGTGGCGATAATGCCGAAGCCTATTTCAGTCCGAATGGCAACATGCTCACCATGCAAGTGACCAATCCAAAAGCCAATATTCCTTGCGATCAAATTTATATGTATGATTTGCAAAGCAAAACCTATTCTTCTGAAAATTTGAAACTCATTTCTACCGGAAAAGGAAGAACTACCTGTTCCTATTTCATGCCCGATGGAAAACACATCATCTATGCCTCTACCCATGCTGCAAGTCCAGATTGTCCTCCTGCTCCCAAACCACACGATGGCAAATACCTATGGGCAGTTTATCCCGAATTTGATATTTATATGGCCGATTTAAACGGAACGATTGTAAAACAATTGACCAATTCACCAGGATATGATGCTGAGGCAGTGGTTTCGCCTGACGGAAAGAAAATTGCCTTCACCTCTACTCGTTCGGGCGATTTAGAACTTTGGACCATGGATATAGATGGAACCAATTTGAAACAAATTACCTTCGGATTGGGCTATGATGGCGGAAGTTTCTTTTCGCACGACAGTAAAAAATTAGTGTTCCGTTCGTCACGCCCAAAAACAGAAGCAGAAATTGCCGATTACAAAGCTTTGTTGAAAGACAATGTAGTGGCGCCAACCGAAATGGAAATTTATACCTGCAATGTAGACGGTTCAGACATCAAACAAATTACGCATTTGGGCAAAGCCAATTGGGCACCGTTTTTTCATCCCTCAGATAAAAAAATCATCTTTTCTTCCAACCATCATTCTACTCGTGGGTACGACTTTCAATTGTACATGATAAATATCGATGGAACCCATTTGAAACAAATCACTTGGGAAAGCGAATTCAATGCTTTTCCAATGTTTTCTCCCGATGGAAAAAAATTAGTTTGGTCGAGCAATCGTATGCAAAATGCGGCTCGTGAAACCAATGTCTTCATAGCAGATTGGGTGGATTCTGACGACACTGAAATAGCGAAACCCGAATTGCTTAAAAAACACATTTCCTACTTGGCTTCAGACGACTTAAAAGGACGATTAACAGGTTCGGTAGGCGAACAAAAAGCCGCCGATTATTTGACCGCCGAATTAAAAGCACTCGGATTAAAACCTTATGAAGGAAAAAGATATTTGCAAAAATTTGAGTATAAGGTTAGACAAAGTCCTAACGATTCCATTACGGAAAACAGCAGTAGCAATACCGGCAGAAACGTTATTGCCTATTTAGACAATAAAGCTTCCAAAACAATTGTAATTGGAGCGCATTACGACCATTTAGGATTAAACGAACACAACAATTCTACCAAGCCAAATTCTAAAGGTGAAATCCACAATGGTGCCGACGATAATGCCTCTGGAGTTGCTGGAGTCTTAGAATTAGCGCGCATGTTTTCCAAAAATAAAACTACCGAAAAAGCCAATTACATTTTTGCTTTTTTCTCGGGTGAAGAAGACGGTTTGATAGGCTCTAAACACATGGCCGAAACTTTAAAAGCAAAATACCCAAATGTAGTAGCCATGATTAATATGGACATGATTGGAAGATTGAGCAAAACCAAAGACTTGATTGTGGGCGGTGTAGGTACATCAGCGCAATTCAAAACCATAATAGAGAAAAATAAACCAGCCGGATTCAATGTCACAATGGAAGAAAGTGGTGTTGGCCCAACCGATCATACTTCCTTTTACTTGAAAGACATTCCGGTATTAAATTTCTTCACCGGAACGCATACCGACTACCACAAACCAAGTGATGACGAAGACAAAATCAATTATACTGGCGTGACCAATATTGTCGATTATGCTTTTAGAACGGCTAACGAGGTAGCACAATTGGACCAAGTTCCGTTCATCAAAACCAAAGTAAACGCAGGTAAAACCAGACCCAAATACAAAGTGACTATGGGAATTATGCCCGATTATACCGAGCATCCTGATGGTTTACATGTAGATGGCGTAACCGAAAACCGTGCCGCACAAAAAGCCGGAATCAAAGAAGGTGATGTCATCACGAAAATCGGAACTACCGAAGTTAAAGAAGTATACAGCTATATGGACGCCCTATCTAAAATAAACCCAGGAGACGAATTAGACGTAACATTCATTCGTGATGGCGTGAATCAAACTGTTAAAGTAAAATTTGAATAACGTACTACTAAAAATAGTTTGTAATAAAAAAGTCCTGATTTCTCAGGACTTTTTTAATTATTTTAAACCAGCAATACTCTGTTCTATAGTGGCAATTTTGGCTAAAGCATCGGCCTCTTTCTTGCGTTCCATTTCAAGAACTTTTTCAGGGGCACCGTTAACAAACTTCTCGTTAGATAATTTGGCTTGTACCGATTTTAAGAAACCTTTAGTGTAATTTAATTCATCCGTTAATTTAGTAATTTCAGCTTCCACATCAATAGTTCCAGTAATCGGTATAAAGTATTCATTCGATTTTACTCTGTAGGACAACGCCCCATCCACTTTATCCGTGACATAGTCTAAAGATACAAGGTTCCCAAGTTTCAAGATTACTGCATCAAAATAAGTGGAAGCATTTTCAGTATTCACTACTTTTAAATCGATCGCATCTTTAAACGGTATATTTTTATCCTTTCGAATGGTTCTGATGCCGGAAATAACGTCCATAGCAAAATCAAAATCGGCTATCAGTTGCTCATCAAAAGTTTTGGCTTGCGGCCATTCAGCAACAATCAAGGCTTGCTCTGGGGTTCTATCGGCAATGTGCTGCCAAATTTCTTCCGTCAAAAACGGCATAAAAGGATGCAACAATTTCAAGTTGTTTTCCAACATTTCAATCGCTTTTTCAAAAGTAGCTTTATCGATAGGTTGTTGGTACGCTGGTTTGATCATTTCCAAAAACCACGAACAGAAATCGTCCCAAACCAATTTATAAATGCCCATCAAGGCATCAGAAATACGGTATTTATCAAAGTTTTCTTCGATTTCAATTAAGGTGCGTTGCAACTTGGTTTCATACCATTCGATGGCTACTTTAGACGATTCGGGTTGCACAATCGAATCCGAAACGTCCCAACCTTTAATCAATTTGAAAGCATTCCAGATTTTATTAGAGAAAGCTTTTCCTTGTTGACACAATTCCTCGTCAAACATGATATCGTTTCCGGCAGAAGCACTTAAAAGCAATCCCACACGAACACCGTCAGCGCCAAACTTTTCGATCAACTCCAAAGGTTCTGGTGAATTCCCCAATGATTTAGACATCTTACGACGTTGTTTATCACGAACCAATCCGGTTAAATACACATTGGTAAAAGGCTTTTCACCGGCATATTCATAACCCGCAATAATCATACGCGCTACCCAAAAGAATAAAATATCGGGACCCGTTACTAAATCGTTAGTTGGGTAATAGTACTTATAATCTTCGTTTTCGGGATGCAAAATCCCACCAAAAACAGCCATCGGCCACAACCAAGAAGAGAACCAAGTGTCCAAGGCGTCAGCATCTTGACGCAAATCGGAGGGTTGCAACATCAAATTACCCGTTTTGATTTGGGCTAACGTTAGGGCAGCTTCTTTAGTAGTAGCCACTACAAAATCTTCTTTACCATCACCATAATAATAGGCCGGAATTTGTTGTCCCCACCACAATTGACGTGAAATATTCCAATCGCGTATGTTTTCCAACCAATGTTTGTAGGTATTGTTAAAACGTGATGGGTATAACTTTACTTCTTCGGTTTCTAGAACGGCTTTGATGGCAGGTTTTACCAACTCTTCCATACTTAAAAACCATTGGTCTGACAATCGTGGTTCGATTACTGCTTTGGTTCGTTCAGAAGTACCTACTTTATTCAAATGCGTTTCGGTTTTGGCCAAAGCTCCTATTTGTTCTAGCTCTTGAGCAATTTCCTCACGAACGACAAAACGATCTTTTCCTTGATAATGCAACCCAAACGAATTTAAGGAAGCATCATCATTAAAAATATCGATGATTTCAAGATTGTGTTTTTCACCCAACGTTTTATCATTCATATCGTGAGCCGGAGTCACTTTCAAGCAACCCGTTCCGAATGCAACATCCACATAGTCATCTTCAATTATAGGCACTACTCTACCACATATCGGTACAATGGCTTTCTTTCCTTTTAAATGGGCAAAACGTTCGTCATTTGGATTAATACAAATAGCCGTATCGCCAAAAATAGTTTCCGGACGTGTAGTCGCAACCGTTAAGAAATCGGTTGAACCTTCAATTTGATACTGTAAGAAATACAATTTACCTTGACGCTCTTCAAAGATTACTTCTTCGTCAGACAAAGTCGTTTTAGCTTCTGGATCCCAGTTTACCATGCGGTACCCACGATAGATTAGGCCTTTGTTATACAAATCAACAAACGAATGAATAACCGAAGCCGACATGTCTTCGTCCATAGTAAACTTGGTTCGACTCCAATCACAAGAGCAACCCAATTGTTTCAATTGTTCTAAAATCGTTCCGCCATATTTGTTGGTCCAATCCCAAGCGTGTTTTAAAAACTCCTCACGCGTCAAATCGTTCTTGTTGATACCTTCACTTTTGAGCTTAGCCACTACTTTAGCCTCAGTAGCAATAGAAGCATGATCGGTTCCAGGTACCCAACAGGCATTGAATCCTTTCAAACGCGCACGACGAATCAAAACATCTTGAATGGTGTTGTTGAGCATGTGTCCCATGTGCAAGACTCCAGTCACATTGGGTGGTGGAATTACAATGGTATACGGCGTTCTATGGTCGGGTTTGGAAGTGAAATAATCGTTTTTCATCCAGTAGTCGTACCATTTCTGTTCTACTTCTTTGGCATTGAATTGTGCAGGAATCATGTATTGTATTTAAATATAGTTAACGTCTAATTAGCGTACTGTGGTTTTCAACTACAGCACAAGAAGGCAATACAATAGCCCTCTAGCCCCGATTGAAATGATACCTTGTTTAATGAAAAGCGGGAAAAGGCATTACCGATAAATCCCGAGCCATTCGCTTCTAAATAAGTTTGGTATGTTTTTTGTACTCCTGCAAAAGTAAGTAATAAGTGCTTTTATAAAAAATTAAGAATTAAAATTTTGCTGATTAATTTAAAGTCGTAATTTTACTAAACCAATCATGCTAAAAATTTAACCTCATGAAAAAAATTATATTTACTGCAATTGTTTTGATAAACAGCTTGGCCTTTGCGCAAACCGGTCCCAAGATTGAGTTTAAAGACAAAGATAATACGATAGATTATGGAACGGTTACCAAAGATGCCGACGATGGAGTACGAAAGTTCCAATTCACCAATACAGGCGATGCGCCATTGATTATTAAAGACGTTCGTTCTACGTGTGGTTGTACGGTGCCGAGTAAACCAACAGGAGAAATTATGCCGGGAAAATCTGATTTTATTACGGTAAAATACAACATGAATCCGGGTCCGATTCGAAAAACCATCACCGTTGAAACCAACGCAACCAATGTAGAAGGCGGCTTGGTTGCCCTAAAGATAAAAGGCGAAGTGATTGTAAAACAAGAAGTCAATTTACTGGACAAGAAAAAAACAGGTCCGATGCAATAAACAAAAAACGCTCACAACTTGTGAGCGTTTTTTTTATAAAATATTTTTAAGAACAATAGAAAAGGTCAACAATTTACCTTTTCGATCGACTACAAAAGTAATAATTTTGCCTTCTTCGGATTTCAATAAATCGTTGATTTGTTCTAAAGTAAACGTAAAAGCATCTTTTTTATTTATTTTTACAATAACATCTTCTTTTTGAAAACCAGCAACATCAGCAGGCGAATTCTTTCTAACATTGGCAATAACATAAATAGGTTTCAACTCAAATTTGTATTTCAAGTTATTGGCAATTTTGTTACCGTCAGCATCAAAAAGATTATTACTGATAGCTGGATTATCTTCGTAATCTGCCTTAATCCATTGCAACCCTTGGTGCTGCACATCGAGTCCCGACATATTAAAGTTAAAAGGCTCTTCAAACTGATTGTTTTTTTGCAGGTAAATCATGTTCGATTTGTAATCAAAAATCACCGTAAAACGCCGCATAATTTCAGAGCCTATCGAACCTAATCTACCGTTTATTTTATCTATGGTAGTCGTCGCCTCCGAATTGGGGAAAGCAGCTAAAGGGTTTTTAAATTCAAAAGCTCCAATGGCAACCGTGGAGATTCTGCCGCGTTTTCCAAAAACGTCACCACTAAACCCTCTTCCTAGAAAGTCTTCAAAACTGGCTTTGGGAACGACAATTTTGGAGTCATTCTTATCAAAAAACCAAATAGCATCACTGTTACCCGTATCAATAAGCAGTTTTGACACAAGAGGTTCCGCATCCTTTTCAAAGAAAGCATTACAGCTCAAATAGGGTTTATGGTCGATAAACTCTAACGGAAATTTGGCAAAAGATTTAGTGCTCTTTTCCAAACTTTTGGGTTTATCTCTATAAAGCGTAATTCGTTTAGCCGTATAATCAATTTTGACCAAACAATTTTTAAAAAACTGATACCCAATAATGCCGTTTACGGGCACACCTATTTGGGAAGAAATATTGATATTTTGATCCAACACCAAGTACAACGTATGATCATGATCGACATAATTTTTGATGGATAAGGTGTTTTTGGCCGATTTATAAGCATCAAAAGCTTCATTACTTCCAAATCCTTTAATCCTTATTTTTTCAATGTTAGAAAAACTAACACCATCCGTATCATCAACACTAAACAAAACCGAATCTTCTACACCGGTATCCAACAAAAAATTTAAAGGAGTACCATTAACATGAATGGTAATAATGATCAAGTTATTTATAAACTTAAACGGAATGGAGGTCTTATTTCGATGGCTTTCAATCTGAAATCCGTTTTGTGAAATTCCAAAGTGAAACATAAATAAAAAACAAACAAGAATAAGTCGGTTCTGCATCAATGATAATTTTCATAAATTTAAGAATTATTTTTAACTTGAAAATTCATTTTTGACAATTTATACAATAAAAAATTGCAAATTTGCACAACTAAATTTTCAATTATGCCAAAAGTTTCAAATAAAGGAAAACAAATGCCCGAATCACCAATTAGAAAATTGGTTCCTTATGCTGATATTGCTAAGAAAAAAGGACATAAAGTATACCATTTAAATATTGGTCAACCCGATATTAAAACTCCAGAAGTCGCTTTAAATGCCGTGAAAAATGCGGATATTAAGGTATTAGAATACAGTCATTCTGCTGGGTTTGAAAGTTACCGTACCAAATTATCACACTATTATAAGTCACACGGTTTACCCATTGAAGTGGCCGATATCATCATCACAACTGGGGGCTCTGAAGCCTTACTTTTTGCCATGGGAAGCACCATGGATGTGGATGATGAAATCATTATTCCAGAACCTTTTTACGCCAACTATAACGGATTTTCAACCGCTTCTGGTGTGAAAGTGGTTCCTGTAATTTCTACTATTGACGACGGATTTGCATTGCCTCCAATTGCTGCTTTTGAAAAATTAATTACGCCTAAAACCAAGGCTATTCTTATCTGTAATCCTGGAAATCCAACTGGATATTTGTATTCTCAAGAAGAAATTCAACAATTGGCTGAAATCGTAAAGAAACACGATTTATTCCTAATTGCTGATGAAGTATACCGCGAATTCATTTACGATGAAACCGAAAAACACCACTCGGTAATGAATGTTCCAGGCATTGAAGAAAACGCCATCATGATTGATTCAGTTTCTAAAAGATACAGCATGTGTGGCGCTCGAATTGGATGTATCGTCTCTAAAAACAAAGAAGTAATGGCAACCGCTATGAAATTTGCGCAAGCGCGTTTGAGTCCACCAACTTTTGCTCAAATTGCTAGTGAGGCCGCTCTCGAAACACCGCAAAGTTATTTCACCGAAGTTATCGAAGAATACAAAGAACGTAGAGACATTTTAATCTCTGAGCTAAATAAAATTGAAGGCGTTAAAGTGGGCACTCCAAAAGGTGCTTTCTACTGCATCGCTCAACTTCCAGTTGACAATGCTGATAATTTCGCACAATGGCTTCTAGAGTCTTATGATTTGAATGGCGAAACCGTAATGGTGGCGCCAGCTGCTGGCTTCTACTCTACTCCAAATGTTGGTTTGAATGAAGTCCGCATTGCCTATGTATTGAAAAAAGAAGATTTGGTACGCTCAGTTGAAATTCTCAAAGAAGCTCTAAAAGTCTACAATTCCAAATAATAAGCAGCGAATGGCTTGGGCTTTCTTGGAGTCCGTATTCCTGCTGTTCGTTCTATCTTTAGCATAAAAAAAGCTCCTGATTTGGGAGCTTTTTTTATGCTAAAGGATGCCACTACCATCAGGGCTAGGCTGCCAACTTTAGTACACAAAAAAGGATTCCAATCGGAATCCTTTTTTTGTACATGTAGTATAATTTATCGTTTTAAGGAGAAGTGCGCTTTAAATTCTTTTAGGGCATTAGCCTCACTATAATCTACTCTAAACCAGTAATCGGTCGATGGCATTAAATTACCGTTGTAGGTTCCATCCCAACCCGGACTCTGCGGACTGATTTCTTTGATCAGTTTGCCGTAGCGGTCAAAGATATAAATCTTAGCTGTAGGTTGGTTTTGTAATCCAATTACGTTCCACGTATCGTTTATTCCATCACCATTTGGTGTAAAATAATGCGGATAATCAATAATTTGAACTCCTGTTAATATCA